>NZ_BCBJ01000036.1:0-34721 GCF_001320605.1 Pseudomonas sp. NBRC 111133
GCCCGCGAATGCTCTAACGCGACAGTGGCAGGCTAGTGGTGGACTTGATCTCCGATAGCGCCACAATCGAGTTCACTTCCTGGATACCCGGCACGTTCGACAGCTTTTCGAAGAAGAAGCGCTCATAGGCCTCGATGTCCGATGTGACGATCCGCAGCAGAAAGTCCACCGACCCCATCAGCACATAACACTCCAGTACCTCCGGGAACCCGCGGATCGCCTCGGTGAACTCGGTAAAGTTCGAGCGCCCATGGGCATTCAGCTTCACCTCAGCGAAAATCTGCGTGTTAAGGCCGATCTTCTTGCGGTCCAGCAAGGTTACCTGCCCACGAATCACCCCCTCCTCCTTCAACCGCTGAATGCGCCGCCAGCACGGCGATTGCGACAGCCCCACACGCTCGGCGATCTGCGCGCTGGACAGCGAAGCGTCTTCCTGTAGCAGCTCAAGAATGCGACGGTCGTAGGCATCCAGCTCGCTATGCATTGATAATTCTCCAACTAGTCAAATTTCGAATAGATCTATTCGAACAGTCCGCACAACAGCCAAATCATAGCGAAAAAATACCGCCCCGAACGTGCAAGAATTTCTCCCACATTCGCGGAGACCAGCATGAACGCACAGCCCCGTACCGACGCCTGGGCCGCCAGCAACGCCCACAGCACCGTGCACTACCGCCTGCAAGCGGAAGCCGAGCCCGACAGCCTGTGCCGGGTGCTCAACCTGTTTGCCCTGCAGTTCCTGACCCCGCACAGCGTGCAGGTCAGCCAGCAGGACGACTGGCTGAATATCGAAGTGGGCATTGGCGGACTGAGCTGGCACCGGGCCGAGGTGATTGCGCAGAAACTGCGTAACCTGGTGTGTGTGGGTGAAGTAAGCCTGACCAACCAGCAACGGGTGGAACTGGCGGTGGTCTGACAGCCACAGTAAAATCCCGAAACCCTTCAGCTTCGGTGCCCCTCCTCCATCCGTCTAGCCTTGGTCAGGACTTCCTTATCAGGCACGGACGCCAACATGCACACCCCCGACAACCCGGCACTCGACCTCAAGCGCGTGCTCGAAGCCCTGCTCGCCGACCAGCACCTGCACGCCAACGACACCCTGCAAGTCCTGGAATACGCCGCCGCCCACCCGGCCGGCCACCCGCTTGAGCAGATAGCCGCCTGCAGCCTGGAAAACCGCCAACACCCCGGCCAGCTTCTGGACCTGGACCGCCTCTGCCAATGGCTGGCGAACAAGGTCGACCAGCCCTACCTGCGCATCGACCCGATGCAGCTCGACCTGCCCCAGGTCACCGGCCTGATCTCCCCGGCCTTCGCCCAGCGCCACGGCATCCTGATTGTCGCCGCCGACGCATCCGGCATCACCGTCGCCAGCGCCCAGCCGTACCAGGATGACTGGCAGGCAGACCTGGCCCGCAGCCTGGGCCGGCCGATCCGCCGCGTGCTGGCCAGCCCGGTGCAGATCCGCCAGTCAGGGCAGTCGTTCCAGCGCCTGGCCCAGTCGGTGAAAGGCGCGCAACACCAGCAGTCGGCCAGCCTGGGCGAGCTCGAACAGCTGCTGGAGCTGGGCAAGCGTCAAACCGAGGCCAGCGCGGACGACGCGCACATCGTGCATATCGTCGACTGGCTGCTGCAGTACGCCATCGAGCAACGCGCCAGCGATATCCACCTGGAGCCACGCCGCGAACAGGGCCAACTGCGCTACCGCATCGATGGCCTGCTGCATACCGTTTATACCTTTCCCACCAATGTCACCATGGCGCTGGTCAGCCGCCTGAAGCACCTGAGCCGCATGGATGTCGCAGAAAAGCGCCGGCCACAGGACGGTCGCCTGCAAAGCCGGCTGCCGGGCGGCGGCGAGGTGGAGCTGCGGCTGTCTACCCTGCCGACCCCGTTCGGCGAAAAACTGGTACTGCGCCTGTTCGACCCGCATCAGCTGCACGAGGGCTTCGACCGCCTCGGCCTGGAAGGGCCGCAACTGGCCCAGTGGCAAAGCCTGTTGCGCCAGCGCCAGGGCATCATCCTGGTCACCGGCCCGACCGGCTCCGGCAAGACCAGCACGCTGTACGCCAGCCTCAAGCTGCTGGCCACGCCACAGGTCAACCTGTGCACCATCGAAGACCCGATCGAACGCCTGGAACCCGCCTTCAACCAGCTGCAGGTGCAGCCCGCGCTGGACCTGGGTTTTGCCAACGGGGTGCGGGCCATGCTGCGCCAGGACCCGGACATCATCATGATCGGCGAAATCCGTGACCGCGAAACTGCCTTGGTGGCAGTGCAGGCGGCATTGACCGGGCACCTGGTGTTGTCGACCCTGCATACCAACGATGCCTGTTCTGCAATCACCCGCCTGCAAGAGCTGGGTGTAGCCGATTACCTGATCAAGGCGACCCTGGTCGGGGTCATGGCTCAGCGCCTGGTGCGTACGGTGTGCTCAGACTGCCAGGCCCATGCATCAGCAACCTGCCGAACCTGCCGTGGCACTGGCTTCCACGGGCGCACAGGGTTGTTCGAACTGCTGCAACCCAGCGAAAACCTGCGCGCCCTGATTGGCCCGAACGCCGACCTGACGCATCTACGGCGCCAGGCGCTGGTCGATGGACTGATTGACCTGCGCCGTTGCGGGGAGGCCAAAGTGGCTTGCGGGCAGACCCGCACAGAGGAAGTGCTGCGCGTCTGCAACTGACGAAAAGTCCTTTGTATTCAAGGAACTTGCCTCACCGGAAAAGATCCAAGGGCGCATCTTCAACCCTCACCCTTCGAGGTGTTTCAACATGCGTCTCAAAACCGCCATCGCCGCCGCTGCCTTGCTTTCTCTGCCTATTGGCTCGGCCATGGCCGATACCTTTTGGCGTAACGTGATGACTTCCGGTGCAACCACGGCATCGAGCTACCTGACCTCGCACGATCACAAGCTGGTAGTAGCCGCACAGGATGATGCCGGCAGCTTCGTGGCCAGCGAAGGCGCCATTCGTGGGCCGTTCCTGGAGGCAGCGTTGAAGCAGGTGCGGGCGGAAAATCCGGAGATGCAGGCTTCTGACATGGAGCTGGCCAATGCCATTCTGGCCAAGAACGCGGTAGCCGAATAACCGCGTCGCCTGCTTCGCGGGCAAGCCCGCTCCCACAGGATATCTACTGGGTCTGCAGCAGTAGATATCCTGTGGGAGCGGGCTTGCCCGCGAAGAATCCACCACCAATCTCAGCGGTAAGCTTCCACCGGCACACAAGAACAGAACAAATTCCTGTCCCCATACACGTTGTCGACCCGGTTCACCGCCGGCCAATACTTGTGCTGGCGCACATGTGCACTGGGCGCCACCGCCTGCGCCAAGCTATACGACCGATCCCACACCCCCAACACATCTTCCAGCGTATGCGGCGCATGCTTGAGCGGATTATCCTCCGCCGGCCAGTTGCCCTCCTGCACCTCGGCAATCTCTGCACGAATCGCCAGCATCGCCTCGACAAACCGGTCCAGCTCGGCCTTCGATTCACTCTCGGTCGGCTCCACCATCAGCGTGCCCGGCACCGGGAATGACATGGTCGGGGCATGGAAGCCATAGTCCATCAGGCGCTTGGCCACATCCTCTTCACTGATGCCGGTCTGCGCTTTCAGCGGCCGCAGGTCGAGAATGCACTCGTGCGCCACGCGCTGGTTGCGCCCGCGATAAAGTACCGGGAAGGCACTGCCCAGCTGGCAGGCCAGGTAATTGGCTGAGAGAATGGCCACCTCGCTCGCATCAGCCAACTGCGGCCCCATCATGGCGATGTACATCCAGCTGATCGGCAGGATGCTCGCGCTGCCCCAAGGGGCGGCGCTGACCGCGCTGTTGTTCGGGTCCAGGCCAGGCACCGGCACCACCGGGTGGCTGGCGACAAACGGCTTGAGGTGTGAGCGAATGCCGATCGGCCCCATGCCCGGGCCACCACCGCCGTGGGGGATGCAGAAGGTTTTGTGCAGGTTCATGTGCGAAACATCAGCCCCGATATCCGCCGGGCGCGCCAGGCCCACCTGGGCATTGAGGTTGGCGCCGTCCATGTACACCTGGCCACCGTGCTGATGCACCACCTCGCAGATTTCCCGAATGCCTTCTTCGTACACGCCGTGGGTCGAGGGGTAAGTGATCATCAGGCACGACAAGCGCTCGCCAGCTGCGTGGGCCTTGGCTTTGAGGTCGGCCAGGTCGACGTTGCCATGGTCGTCGCAATCGACGATCACCACCTCCATGCCGGCCATCTGCGCCGAAGCCGGGTTGGTGCCGTGGGCTGACGAGGGAATAAGGCACAGTGTGCGCTGTGGCTGATGGCGGCTGCGGTGATAGCGGGTAATGGCCATCAGGCCGGCGTATTCACCCTGGGCACCGGAGTTGGGCTGCATGCAGATGGCATCGAAACCGGTAATCGCGCACAACCAGCTTTCCAGCTCGTCGATCATCGCCTTGTAGCCCGTGGCCTGGCCTGCCGGGGCAAACGGGTGCAGTTGGGCAAAACCGGGCCAGGTGATGGGGATCATCTCGCTGGTAGCGTTGAGCTTCATGGTGCAGGAACCCAGCGGGATCATCGACTGGTTCAGCGCCAGGTCCTTGTTCTCCAGCTGTTTGAGGTAGCGCAGCATCTCGGTTTCGCTGTGGTGCTGGTTGAACACCGGATGAGCGAGGAACGGTGTGCGCCGTACCAGATTGGCGGGGATGCCCTCGGGCAGGGTCAACTGGTCAAGGGCGGCGATTTCCAGGCCGTGATCCACCCCCAGAAAGATGTCGAGCAGGCGCAGCACCGTCTGTTCGTTACAGGTTTCGTCCAGGCTCACGCCCAGGTGCCCGCGTCCGAGAATACGCAAGTTGATCTGCGCCGCTTCGGCGCTTTCGATGATGGCCGCCTGGGCCCCACCAACCTCCAGGGTTAGGGTGTCGAAGAAATGCTGATTGAGGCGCTTGATGCCTTTGGCCTCAAGCCCTGCCGCTAGGATAAAGGTCAGTCGATGCACACGCTGGGCGATGCGTTGCAGGCCTTCCGGGCCGTGGTACACCGCATAGAAGCCGGCAATGTTGGCCAGCAGCACCTGGGCCGTGCAAATGTTGGAATTGGCCTTCTCGCGGCGGATATGCTGCTCGCGGGTTTGCAGGGCCATGCGCAGCGCGGTGTTGCCACGGGCATCGCGCGACACGCCAATGATGCGCCCCGGCATGGCCCGCTTGTAATCGTCGCGGCAGGCGAAGTAAGCCGCGTGAGGGCCGCCGTAGCCCATCGGCACGCCAAAGCGCTGGGTCGAGCCCAGTACCACATCGGCCCCCAGCTCGCCGGGCGGTGCCAGCACGACCAGGCTGAGCAGGTCGGCGGCCACGCAGGCCAGCGCTTGCTGGCCGTGCAACAGGTCGATCAGCGGGCGCAGGTCGCGCACCTCGCCGTGGGTGTCGGGGTACTGCAACAAAGCGCCGAACACCGCGTGTTTGCCAAGGTTATCCACAGCATCGACGATCAGCTCGAAGCCAAAGCCTTCGGCGCGGGTCTTCAGCACCGACAGGGTTTGCGGGTGGCAGTGCTCGTCGGCAAAGAAGGCGTTGCTCTTGTTACGCGCCACCCGCTTGGCCAGGGCCATGGCTTCGGCGGCAGCGGTGGCTTCGTCGAGCAGCGAGGCATTGGCCAGCGCCAGACCGGTCAGATCGATGACCATTTGCTGGAAGTTCAGCAGCGCCTCCAGGCGGCCTTGGGCGATTTCGGGTTGATACGGTGTGTAGGCGGTGTACCAGCCGGGGTTTTCCAGCACGTTGCGCAGGATGACCGTGGGGGTGATGGTACCGTGGTAGCCCATGCCGATCAGGCTGGTCCACACCTGGTTCTGTTCGGCGTAGGCGGCGAGTTTGGCCAGGGCGGCCTGTTCGTCCAACGCTGGCGGCAGGTCGAGGGGGCGGTTGAGGCGGATGTCGGGGGGGACGGTCTGCTCGATCAGCTCACTGCGGGTGGCAATACCCAGCGCGTTGAGCATGGCCTGCTGCTCTGCGGCATCGGGGCCCAGGTGGCGACGCAGGAAAGGGTTGAGCTCTTGCAGTTGATGCAGGGATGGCGACTGTGACATGACGACGCTCTCTTCCTAGACCGGGTCTCATGGAGACTTATAAGTCTAGGAAGGATTGCCGATTCTGCGGGGAATCTTGCTTTGCCTGTTCCGGCCTCTTCGCGGGCATGCCCGCGAAGCAGGCGAGGCGGTCTTACTCGCCGATAGCAGCGGCGTAACCGGCAGCATCCAGCAGCTTGTCCAGCTCGGCCGGGTTGCTTGGCTTCAGCTTGAAGATCCACGACTCGTATGGTTCTTCGTTGAGCAGCTCCGGGCTGTCGGCCAGTTCTTCGTTGACCGCAATCACTTCGCCACCGATCGGTGCGTAAATGTCCGAAGCGGCCTTCACCGACTCGACCACACCAGCAGCCTCGCCTGCAGCGAACACCTTGCCAACTTCGGCCAGCTCGACGAACACCACGTCACCCAGGGCTTGCTGGGCGTGGTCGCTGATGCCCACGGTCACAGTGCCATCGGCTTCCAGGCGAGCCCACTCGTGGCTTTCGGCAAAACGCAGGTCGGCGGGGATATTGCTCATGTCTTGAATTCCTCGATTGGCTCAGCGGTACGCCCGCCGGTTAAAAATGGTTCAGATCAGGATCTTGCCGTGGCGCACGAAGGTCGGTTTGACGACCCGCACCGGGTACCACTTGCCGCGAATTTCCACCTCGGCCCGGTCACCGGTGGCCATGGGTACGCGCGCCAAGGCAATGGACTTGCTCAGCGTAGGCGAGAAACTACCACTGGTGATCTCCCCTTCGCCAATGCCTGATACACGCACCACCTGATGAGCACGCAAAACGCCGCGCTCTTCCAGCACCAGGCCGACCAGTTTTTCCTTCACGCCGTGCTCGATTTCCGCCAGCAGGCCGCTGCGGCCGATGAAGTCACGCTCGGCCGGCTCCCAGGCGATGCTCCAGCCCAGGTTGGAGGTCAGCGGGGTGTGGGTTTCATCGATATCCTGGCCGTACAGGTTCATGCCGGCTTCCAGCCGCAGGGTATCGCGGGCGCCGAGGCCGCTGGGCGCGATGCCGGCGCCGACCAGGTCGTTGAAGAAAGCCACGGCCTGCTCACCCGGGAAGATGATCTCCAGGCCGTCTTCACCGGTATAGCCGGTGCGGGCAATGAACCAGTCGCCTTCGGCAACGCCTTCAAACGGGCGCAGTTCACGAATCAGGGCCGCGCGTGCAGGGCTGAGCAAAGCGGCGACCTTTTCGCGGGCATGCGGCCCTTGGATGGCGAGGATGGCAAGGTCGGGACGGGGCTGGAAGTTCACGGCGAAACCGGCCCGCTGCTGCTCTAACCAGTCGAGCACTTTGGCTCGGGTGGCGGCATTGGTGACCAGGCGGTAGCCGTTTTCCATGCGGTAGACGAGTAAGTCGTCGATTACCCCACCCTGCTCGTGGAGCAGCGGGCTGTACAGTGCCTTGCCGACGTCGTCGAGGCGGGCCACGTCGTTGGCCAGCAAACGCTGCAGCCAAACGCAGGCATCGGTGCCATCGACGTCGATCACGGTCATGTGGGAAACATCGAAAACGCCGCAGTCACTGCGCACCTGGTGGTGCTCCTCGACCTGCGAGCCATAGTGCAGGGGCATGTCCCAGCCACCGAAATCGACCGTTTTGGCGCCTAGCGCCAGGTGCAGGTCATACAAAAGCGTGCGCTGTCCCATGGGTTTCTCCTTCCGGGCGTGGCGAAGCGGCGGCGGTCGATGACGTTGGTCGTCAGCTCTTGTTGTAAAGACCCGCCGCGCGAATGCCGCGCATTGTAGCCGCAAGGCCGCAAGCTGGCACCCTCAGTGACTGTGACCGGGTCGACGCGCCGAACGGCGGATCAGGCCGATGACCGGCAGCAGCCCCACCAGCACCAGCGTCAATGCTGGCAGCGAGGCACGTGCCCACTCGCCCTCGCTGGTCATCTCGAACACCCGGACGGCAAGGGTGTCCCAGCCGAACGGTCGCATCAGCAAGGTGGCCGGCATTTCCTTGAGCACATCGACGAACACCAACAGCGCGGCACTGAGCGCGCCCGGTACCAACAACGGTAGATACACCTTGAAAAACAATCTCGCGCCACCGACGCCCAGGCTGCGGGACGCCTCGGGCAGCGACGGGCGTATGCGCTCCAGGCTGCTCTCCAGCGGCCCGTAGGCCACCGCGATGAAACGCACCAGATAGGCCAGCAGCAACGCCGAGAGGCTGCCCAGCAGCAGCGGCTTGCCGGCCCCGCCCAGCCAGCTGGACAGCGGGATCACCAAGTGGTTATCGAGGTAGCTGAAGGCCAGCATGATCGACACGGCCAGCACCGAGCCTGGCAAGGCATAGCCCAGGTTGGCCAGGCCGACCCCGGCGCGAATACCACCGGTCGGTGCCTGGCGGCGGGCAAAGGCCAGCAGCAGCGCCACACACACGGTGACCAGCGCCGCCATGCCACCCAGGTACAGGGTGTGCAGCACCAGGCCGACATAACGCTCGTCCAGGTCGTGTCGGCCACGTTGCCAGAACCACGCCAGCAGCTGCAGCAGCGGGATGACGAAGGCGCAGGCGAACACCAGCAGGCACCAGCCACTGGCCAAGAGTGCCTTGACCCCGCGCAGGTGGTACAACGCCTGCCCCCGTGGCCGTTCGTTGCCGCTGCGGCTGGCCCCCCGGGCACGCCGCTCGCCGTACAGCACCAACATAACGGCCAGCAACAGCAGGCTGGCCAACTGGGCAGCACTGGACAGGCTGAAGAAGCCGTACCAGGTCTTGTAGATAGCGGTGGTGAAGGTGTCGAAGTTGAACACCGCCACCGCGCCGAAGTCGGCCAACGTTTCCATCAGGGCCAGGGCGATGCCGGCGCCGATGGCTGGCCGTGCCATGGGCAGGGCCACGCGCCAGAACGCTTGTACCGGTGACAGCCCCAATACCCGTGCCGCTTCCATCAGGCCCTTGCCCTGGGCCAGGAAGGCTGTCCGCGCCAGCAGGTAGACATAGGGGTAGAACACCAGCACCAGGACGATGATCACCCCGCCAGTGGAGCGCACCCGTGGCAAACGCATGAGCCCGAATACCTCGCGCAAGGCGCTTTGCACCGGGCCGGCGAAATCCAGCAGGCCGACGAAGACGAACGCCAGCACATAGGCAGGGATGGCGAATGGCAGCATCAGTGCCCAGTCCAGCCAGCGTCGGCCGGGGAACTCGCAGAGGCTGGTGAGCCAGGCGAGGCTGACGCCCAGCACGGTGACGCCGATGCCGACGCCCATCACCAGCGTCAGCGTGTTGCTGAGCAGGCGGGTCATCTGGGTGTCGAGCAGGTGCGACCAGATCTGCGTATCGATCGACTGCCAGGACAATAGCAGGACGCTCAGGGGCAACAGCACCAGGGCGGCGATCAGGGAGACCGGGAGGTACCAGCGGCGTTGGGGGGTGTGGGGCAAGTTCAATGTCTCTGTGGCTGGTTTGCGACCGCTTTGCGGTCGTTCGCGGGCAAGCCCGCTCCCACAGGGACCGCACAAGGTTTGGACTCTGTGCAGTTCCTGTGGGAGCGGGCTTGCCCGCGAAAGGGCCCTTGCGGGCCCCGAAAGGATAAAGCCTGGCGCTTAGTTGTAACCAGCCCGATCCATCAGACGAATGGCTTCAGCCTGGCGCTTGCCGGCAATTTCCACCGGAATGGTATCGGCCTTGAAGCTGCCCCAGGCGGCCACTTCCTCCGATGGCTTCACCTTCGGGTTGGCCGGGAATTCCTGGTTGATGTCGGCAAACAGTTTCTGCGCTTCTTCACCGGTCATCCATTCCACCAGCTTTTTCGCGGCTTCCGGGTGCGGCGCGTGCTTGGTCAGGCCGATACCCGACAGGTTCACATGCACGCCACGGTCTCCCTGGTTGGGCCAGAAGATCTTCACCGGCAGCTTCGGGTTCTGCTTGTGCAGGCGGCCGTAGTAGTAAGTGTTGACCACGCCCACGTCGCACTGGCCGGCTTCGATGGCCTGGATCACCGCGTTGTCATCGGAGAACACGTCGGTGGACAGGTTGTTGACCCAGCCTTTGACGATTTGCTCGGTCTTGGCCTCGCCATGGGTTTCGATCAGGGTGGCGGTGAGCGACTGGTTGTACACCTTCTTCGCCGTGCGCAGGCACAGGCGGCCTTCCCACTGTTTGTCGGCCAGGGCTTCGTAGGTGCTCAGTTCTTCGGGTTTGACCCGCTCGGTGGAGTAGATGATGGTGCGCGCGCGCAGGCTCAGGCCGGTCCAGTCATGGGACGAGGCGCGGTACTGCGACGGGATGTTCTGGTCGATGATGTCGGACTTGATCGGCTGCAGGATGCCCATCTGCTCGGCCTGCCACAGGTTGCCGGCGTCGACGGTCAGCAACAGGTCGGCCACGCCGTTGTCGCCCTCGGCCTTGATGCGCTGCATCAGCGGGGCTTCCTTGTCGGTGATGAACTTGATCTTGACCCCGGTCTTGGCGGTATAGGCATCGAACACCGGCTTGATCAGCTCGTCGATGCGCGAGGAGTACACCACCACTTCGTCCGCCGCTTGGGCGGTGCCGCCGAACAGGGTCAGGGCCAGAGCGGCCAGTAGGGGCTTGCGTGGCAACATGTGAAGCACTCCTCGGATCGTATGAGAGGTGCAAATGGTAGTGAATCCCATTTTCTGGCTCATCTACCTAGCCGTTACCGGATGTTGCAGAGGGGGCCGCTTTGCGGCCCCAGCAATCTCAAGCCTTGGCCAAATCCGGCAGGTCCCCACTCAAACCCAGCGCCTGGCGCACAAACACCGCCTTGGCCTCCGGCATCTTCTCCACCAGTTTCAACCCACTGTTACGCAACCAGCGCAACGGCAGCGGATCAGCCTGGAACAACCGCTCAAAACCTTCCATGGCCGCCATCAACGCCAGGTTGTGCGGCATGCGCCGCCGCTCGTAACGGCTCAACACCTTCACATCTGCCAGCCGCTCACCACGCGCGCAGGCATTGACCAGCACCTCGGCCAGCACCGCAGCATCCAGGAAGCCCAGGTTCACACCCTGCCCGGCCAGCGGGTGAATGGTGTGCGCGGCATCGCCGATCAACGCCAAGCCCTCATCCACATAGCGCTTGGCATGGCGCTGACGCAGCGGCACGCACACCCGTGGGTCGGCCTGCAACACGTCACCCAGCCGCCCCTCGAACGCCCGCTCAAGGGCCCGCAAGAAGGCCGCTTCATCCAGCGCCATCAGCTGCTCGGCATGCTCCGGCGTGGTCGACCACACAATCGAGCACCAGTCCTGCTGGCCATCGCGGGTCAACGGCAGGAATGCCAGTGGCCCCTCATCGGTAAAGCGCTGCCAGGCCGTGGCCTGGTGCCCGGCGCTGCAACGCACGCTGGTCACGATGGCGTGGTGGAGGTAATCCCACTCGCGGGTTTCGCAGCCGGCCAGGCGTCGCACGGCCGAATTGGCGCCGTCGGCCGCGATCACCAGCGGCGCACGCAGCTGGCGGCCGTCGGCCAGGGTCAACAGCCACTCATCGCCGGAACGACGCAGCTGCTCCAGCCGGGCGTTGGGCAACAGGCCTACGTCACTGTCGTGCAGGCGCTCCAGCAGGCCGTCCTGCACCACCCGATTCTCGACGATATGGCCGAGCACCTGTGCATGCACACTGGCGGCCGAGAAATGAATCTGCCCAGTGCCACTGCCGTCCCACACATGCATGTCGGAATACGGTGTGGCACGCCGTTGGGCAATGCCGTCCCAGGCGCCAAGGCGTTCGAGAATGCGCTGGCTGGCCGCCGAAAGCGCACTGACACGCGGCTCGAACGGGGCTTGGGCATCGAATGGCTTGACCGTGAGCGGCCCGCCATCGAGCAAGAGAATTTGCAGGCCACTGTGGCGCAATGCCAGGGCCAGGGCGCTGCCGACCATACCGGCACCGACAATCAACAGATCTGCGCGCATTTCCATGCCTTACGCCAGCCTCGCTTGCGGCTTGAGCCGCACGTATAGGGTTTTATCGACCCGCGCGACCAGTTCGCCGGCACCATCGCGGATATCGACCTGCAAACGCGGCAGGCACTTCTTGCCGGTGGCGGTCTGCTGGCGAATGTCGTCCAGCAGCGCGTCATCGACGTGGAATTCGGCATACACCGGGCCTTTGCCCGGCGAGATGAAATCGATGCTGGCGGCCTTGTCCCAGACGATGTAATCGCGGCCCAACTGCTCGATCAGCAGCAACATGTAAAACGGGTCGACCATCGAATACAGGCTGCCGCCGAACTGCGTACCGACATAATTGCGGTTCCAGCGGGTCAGCTTCATCGCTACCTTGACGCTGCGCATGTCCGGGCTGATGTGCTGCACGCGGATCCCGGCGCCCAGGTAAGGTGGATAGAGGTTCAGCAGCCAGCGCAGCATGCGCGCCCGGCGCGCCAGTTTACGAGGGTTGCTCATGCCTGGCCCCGCGGATCGGGGCGGGTACCCAGGCCCATGGCCTGGCGGGCGAACCAGCTTTTGGCCGGCGGCAGCAGGTCGAGCCCGAGCAGGCCGAGGTTACGCCCGGCGGCGAGCAACGGCTGGTTGCTGCCGAACAGGCGCGTGACCTGGTCGGAAAAGCCGATGGTCATGGCCTGGTCCAGGCGCTGACGCTGGTGATAGGCCTGCAGCGTGGTCAGGTCGCCAGGCTGCTGCGGCCCGGCCAGCAGCGCGTCGGCCAGCGACTGCACATCGCGCAGCGACAGGTTGAAACCCTGGCCGGCAATGGGGTGCAGGCTGTGCGCGGCGTTGCCCAGCACCACCAGGTGCGGCCGCACCTGCTCTTGGGCTTCGATCAGCGACAGCGGGTACAGGTGCCGTGCGCCAACCTGGCGCAACGCGCCCAGGCGATAGCCAAACACGCCCTGCAGCTCACGCAGGAAGCTACGCTCGTCGATGTCGGCCAGGCGCCGTGCGTCCATGCCTTGGCGTGTCCACACCAGCGCGCAGCGGTTTTCCGGCAGCGGCAGCAGGGCCATGGGGCCTTCTTCTGTGAAACGCTCGAACGCCTGGCCGCCGTGGGCTTCACCCGGGGTGATGTTGGCGATCAGGGCGCTCTGCTGGTAAGGCGTGTGGCGTACGTGAATACCCAGCTGCTCGCGCAGGCCGGAACGGCCGCCGTCGGCCAGTACCGCCAGGTCGCACTCCAGCTGGGTATCGTCGTTCAAGCACAGGCGGTAACCGCCCTCGATCGCCTGCATGGAGGTGACTTCCGCCGGGCAGCGCCAGCTCACCACCTCACTGTCCAGCCCCTGCCACAGGCATTGGCCCAGCCAGGCGTTTTCCACCACGTAGCCCAATGCTGGTACGCCCTCTTCCAGGGCATCCAGGCGAGTGGCGCCAAAGCGGCCACGGTCGGACACGTGAATCTGACGGATCGGCTCTGCACGCTGACCGATGGCCTGCCACAGGCCCAGCTGCTGGTAGATCTGCTGGGTGCCGAACGACAACGCCGAAGAGCGCGCATCGTAGCTGGGCTGAAAGCTGTCGCCGGGGGCGAACGGTTCGATCAGCAGGATCTTCCAGCCACGCGCTTTGGCCCCGGCTTGCAGGGCCAGGGCCAGGCTTGCGCCGACCAGCCCACCACCGATGATCGCCAGGTTTACCCGGTTCATGCCGCGTCCTTGCGGGCGGCCTGCATCAGCGCCTCGATCTCGGCAACCGTGCGCGGCACGCCCGAAGTCAGGATTTCACAACCTTGCCTGGTCACCACCACGTCGTCCTCGATCCTTACACCAATGCCGCGCCATTTTTTGGCCACGGCCTGATTGTCGGCGCCAATGTAGATGCCTGGCTCGACGGTCAGCGCCATGCCGGGCTCCAGCACCCGCCACTCGCCGCCCACTTTGTACTCGCCCACATCATGCACATCCATGCCCAGCCAATGCCCGGCACGGTGCATGTAGAAGGCGCGGTAGGCCTCACTGTCGATCAGCGCCTGCACCTCACCGGTGAGCAGGCCCAGCGCCACCAGGCCCTCGGTAATCACCCGCACGGTCGCCTCATGCGCGTGGTTCCAGTGCTTGCCGGGGGCAATTTCGGCAAAGGCCGCCGCCTGTGCCTTGAGCACCAGCTCGTAGATGGCCTTCTGCTCGGGCGAAAAACGCCCGCTAACCGGGAAGGTGCGCGTGATGTCACTGGCGTAGCAGTCGATTTCGCAGCCGGCGTCAATCAGCACCAGGTCGCCATCCTTGAGCGGGGCGTCGTTCTGCTGATAGTGCAGGATGCAGCCGTTGCGCCCGGCCGCGACGATCGAGCCGTAGGCCGGCATCTTCGCCCCGCCTTTGCGGAATTCGTAGTCCAGCTCGGCTTCCAGGCTGTATTCGTGCAGCCCGGCCCGGCAGGCCTGCATGGCCCGCACATGAGCCCGTGCCGAAATGTCTGCCGCTGCGCGCATCACCTTTACTTCCGCCGCCGATTTATACAGGCGCATGTCGTGCAGCAGATGATCCAGCGCAACGAACTCGTTCGGCGGCTGCGCGCCCAGGCGGGCCTTGGAGCGGATCACGTTGATCCAGTCCATCAGCCGGCGGTCGAACTCGGCATTGCTGCCCATGGCGCTGTACACCCGCTCGCGGCCTTCGATCAGGCCCGGCAGAATCTCGTCGATGTCGGTGATGGGGAAAGCATCGTCGGCGCCAAAATCGCGCACGGCGCCTTCCTGGCCGGCCCGCAGGCCGTCCCACAACTCGCGCTCGGGGTTGCGTTCACGGCAAAACAGCACGTACTCGCCGTGCTCACGCCCGGGGATCAACGCAATCACTGCCTCCGGCTCCGGGAAGCCGCTGAGGTACTGGAAATCGCTGTCCTGGCGGTACACGTGCTCGACGTCGCGGTTGCGGATGGCAACGGCGGCGGCGGGCAGGATGGCGATACTGTTGGGGACCATCTGCGCCATCAGCGCCTTGCGCCGACGGGCATACTCGGCCTTGGGAATGTGGCTCATGGGCAGACTACCCCCGGTTGATCAGTGCAGCGATGGCTTGGGCGCGGGTGCGGCCGGCTTGGCCAGCTCGGAGAACAGCAACAGCGGTGCCACGCGCAGGTATTCCATGACTTCCATGTAGTCGCTCTCGCCGTCTTCGGACTCTTCGAGCGCTTCCTGCACCTGGGAAATGGCCACCAGGTCCTGCAGCACTTCCTTGGCCTCGTCGGACAGGTCCTTGCCACCGGCATTCAGGCCAAAACCGGTAATGAAGCCCTGGCACCACTGGCCCAGCGCGGTGGCGCGGTCGCTCAGTGCGGCGTCGTCGGAAGGCAACAGCAGGACGATGGCCATGTCGTCGCTGGTGAGCTCGCCCTTGACCATTTCCTGCAGGCCGACCAGAGCGTTGCGCACGGTATCACCGGGCTCGGTTTCCAGCAGCTGGGCGGCATCGGCCAGCCAGCTGTCGGCGTCAAAGCCGGCACCGGCGCAGCTGCGGCCGATCAGCAGGCCGTGCAGCTCGGCCGGGGTAACAGGGTGGCCATTGCTCGAAAGCAGCATGGCGAAGGCGATGTAGGGCGATTGGGTATTGGGCATGGGCAGCTAGGCGCCAGACGGCGCAATGACTAGAATGGAGACCTTGTATCCTAGCACCGGCAGGCGCGCCAAGACCATCGGCACTGGCCGTCGCCGCCCAGGGAGAGGCATCATCGCCAGGTGACTCAACGACGGAGCGAATCGAGTGCAACCCACGCAAGAGAACGACCTGCAGGCACTGATGAGCCGATTCGAGTTGCTGATCGAACGCGTCGAGCAACTAAAACGGCAAAATGCACTCCTAGTAGCGCAGGAAAAATCCTGGCGCGAAGAGCGCGCCCACCTCATCGAAAAGAACGAGATCGCCAAGCGCAAAGTCGAGTCGATGATTTTACGCCTCAAGGCTCTGGAGCAAGACTCATGAGTTCAAGCAATAGCGTCACCGTGCAGATCCTCGACAAGGAATACTCGATCATCTGCCCGCCGGAAGAGCGCAACAACCTGGTCAGCGCCGCCCGCTACCTGGACGGTAAAATGCGCGAGATCCGCAGCAGCGGCAAGGTGATTGGCGCCGACCGTATCGCGGTGATGGCGGCCTTGAACATTACCCACGAGATGCTGCACCGCCAGGAAGACCGCAATGAAGCGCCGGCCGGCGGCACCACCCGCGAACAGGTACGCGACCTGCTGGAGCGGGTCGATCAGGCGCTGTCCGACGACACGGGTACCAAAATCGGCTGACATTGGTATACTGGCGCCACTCCCTGGGGGATGCGCCAGTCGGTTATGTCCCTGAGCCGATACGCACAACCACGGGGGTTGCACGCTGGGGCCGGTGTGCATGTCCGCCCGACGGAAAGCCTTAACGCCCCCTGCAATCTCCACCTTGAACTTTCGGGTTCAAGGGCTACACCGATAGCGGTCTTATCGGGGAGCCTGAATTTTCTTGCCCGCCCCTTCTGGCGGGCAATTCGTTTTGGCCGACAATGTCGGCCATCACTTCTGGGATCGCCCGTGCCATGACCGACACCGCGCCGCTCACCCGCCCCCAGCTCCGTCGCCTGCTTCGCAACGCCCGCCGCGCCCTTACCCCTGCCCAGCAACGCCAGGCCACCCTCGGCCTGTACCGCCAACTGGCGCAACACCCGCTGTTCCGCCGCGCTCGGCACATTGCCTTGTATTTGCCCAACGACGGCGAAATCGACCCCGGCCTGCTGCTGCGCGAAGCTCAGCGCCGCGGCAAGCGCACCTACCTGCCGGTGCTGCACGCCTGGCCACGTACGCGCATGGTGTTCCAGCGTTTCGAGCAGGGCGAAAAGCTCAAGCCCAACCGTTTCCGTATTCCCGAACCGGTCACCGACCGCAAGCGCCAACGGCCGATCTGGGCGCTGGACCTGATCCTGCTGCCGCTGGTCGGTTTCGATGAAGTGGGCGGGCGCCTGGGCATGGGCGGCGGCTTTTATGATCGCAGCCTGGCCTACCAAGGGCGTCGCAACACCTGGAAGAAGCCTTTGCTGCTGGGGCTGGCGCATGAATGCCAGAAGGTCGAGCGGCTGGCGCAGGCCAGCTGGGATGTACCGCTGCAGGGGACGGTCTCGGACCGTGGCTGGTACCTGGCGCCGCGTTGAGCGGCGCCAGCGAGGGCATCAACGTTGTTGTGGCTGGCTGGCGTCGACCGGCATCTGGTAGGCGTTGTCCAGCTTACGCTCCCAGAACCCTTGCGCATAACCGGTAGTGACCACACCCAGGCCAAAAATGAACACCAGGATCCACAGCAGATCCGGCTTTTTACGTTGATTCATCGAAGATTGCCCCCCAGGCAAACTGTTCAGTGCGCGGCGATTTTCTGGGAATCGCCAGCGCATAGCGCTTTAAACGGGGCGCATTTTCCGACAACCTGCGTCCGCACGCAAACCTTGACGCCAACCGGCTGTCGGTTTCGTGCAACAGGTTATTTCAAACCTTTTCAGGAGCAACCTCCATGGCCTATTGGCTGATGAAATCCGAGCCCGACGAGCTCTCCATCGAAGCCCTCGGCCGCTTGGGCGAAGCGCGCTGGGACGGCGTGCGCAACTATCAGGCGCGTAATTTCCTGCGGGCCATGAGCGTGGGTGACGAATTTTTCTTCTACCACTCCAGCTGCCCGCAACCGGGCATCGCCGGTATTGCCAGGATCACCCGCGCGGCCTACCCCGACCCGACCGCACTGGACCCGCAAAGCCACTATTACGATGCCAAGGCCACGCCCGAGAAAAACCCGTGGAGCGCAGTGGATGTGGCCCATGTGCAAACCCTGCCTCGGGTGTTGGAGCTGGGCTGGCTGAAACAACAAGCCGGCCTGGCCGAGTTGCCGCTGGTGCAAAAAGGCAGCCGCCTGTCGGTGATGCCGGTAACACCCGAACAATGGGCGGTGATTGTCGCGTTGCGTTGAATGTGCAGCTAAGGTCAAGGGTTTGACCGATATCAACACGCCATACAGGGCCGCGCGCCATGATGTGGCGTGCATGACCGCAAGGATGCAGAACGATGAACCGATACGCCCCCAGAATCTTCGCCACCGCACTGATCGCCCTGCTGGCAACAGCCGGTGGGCTGGGGTACTGGAAATCGCTTCACGACCAGTTGCCCGAAGGCCTGAGCATGGGAAATGGCCGCCTGGAGGCCACCGAAGTGCAGATCGCCAGCAAAATTCCCGGTCGCCTGGCCGAAGTGCTGGTCGACGAAGGCGACAAGGTCACCCGCGGCCAGTTACTGGCACGTATCGACACCCGCACCATGGAGGCCCAGCGCACCCAGGCCGAGGCCGAAGTGCTGCGCGCCCGGGAAAACTACGCAGCGGCCCAGGCGTCCGTACAGTTGCGCCAGAGCGAATTGCTGCTGGCCAGCCAGGAACTCAAGCGCGTGCGCGAAATTTTCCAGCGCAAGTACGCCAGTCAGCAATTGCTCGACCAACAGCAGGCGCGCTTCGACACGGCCAACTCGGCCGTGGTCGCGGCGCGCGCCCAGCTGGCAGCAATCAAGGCCGCCATCGGCGCCGCCGAAGCCCAGGTGGCCCAGCTCACCAGTGAAATCGACGACAGCAGCCTGCGTGCGCCCATCGACGGCATTATCCAGTTGCGCCTGG
The DNA here is from genome assembly GCF_001320605.1 of Pseudomonas sp. NBRC 111133. Lineage (NCBI taxonomy): Bacteria > Pseudomonadati > Pseudomonadota > Gammaproteobacteria > Pseudomonadales > Pseudomonadaceae > Pseudomonas > Pseudomonas sp. NBRC 111133. The sequence goes on from NZ_BCBJ01000036.1 coordinate 18,630, forward strand.
CCGAGCCCGGTGAAGTGCTGGGTGCTGGCGGCCGCGTGCTGATGCTGATCGACCCCAGCGACCAGTACATGAACCTGTACCTCCCGGCTTCCACCAGCGGCCGGCTGACGGTAGGCGACCAGGCGCGGATCGTGCTCGACGCCCTACCCGAACGTGCCCTGCCGGCGAAAGTGGCGTTCGTTGCGGCCAAGGCCCAGTTCACTCCCAAACAGGTGGAAACCCGCGACGAGCGGCAGAAGCTGGTGTTCCGGGTAAAACTGCGCCTGACCGATCCGGGCACCGTGCCGCAGGCCAAACCGGGCATGCCTGGCGCCGGCTACGTGCGCACGGCTGAGGTGGACTGGCCGGCCAACCTGCAATGAATGCCCCGGCACTGCTGGCCGAGGGTATCAGCCACCGCTATGGCGACCTGACAGCCCTGCATACACTGGGTTTCAGCCTGCCTGCCGGTACCCGCTGCGCACTGATCGGCCCTGATGGCGCGGGCAAATCGACCCTGCTTGGGCTGATCGCCGGCGTGAAGCGCCTGCAACAGGGCGAGTTGCAGGTGCTGGGCGGCTCGATCCGCCAGCGCCGTCATCGGGCTGCGCTGTACCCGAAAGTGGCGTTCATGCCGCAGGGGCTTGGCAACAACCTGTACCCGGAACTGTCGATCAGCGAGAACATCCGCTTTTTCGCCACCCTGTTCGGGCTGGGTCGGCGCGAGTGCGAGCAGCGTATGGCCAACCTGCTGCAAGCCACCGACCTGCAGCGCTTTGCCGAGCGGCCGGCCGGCAAGCTGTCAGGCGGCATGAAGCAGAAGCTGGGCCTGTGCTGCGCGTTGATCCACGAACCGGACCTGCTGATCCTCGACGAGCCGACCACTGGCGTCGACCCGTTGTCGCGGCGGCGCTTCTGGGAGCTGGTCGAACAGGTGCGCGCACAACGCCCCCAGCTGACACTGTTGGTGGCCACCGCCTACATGGAAGAGGCCGAACAATTCGAACATTGCCTGATGCTCGATGGCGGCCGCCTGCTGGCCGCAGGCCCCAGCCATGAGCTGGCCGCAGCCACTCCCAGTGGCAAGCTGGACGATGCCTTCACCCACTACCAGGGCGCAGGCAAGGCGCAGCATCAACCCCTGACCATCCCGCCGCGTGAGGCCAAGGACGGCCAGATCGCCATCGAGGCCCACGACCTGACCCTGCGCTTTGGCGACTTCACAGCGGTGAACAAGGTCAGCTTCGCCATCGGCCGTGGGGAGATCTTCGGCTTCCTCGGCTCCAACGGCTGCGGCAAGACCACCACCATGAAAGTGCTGACCGGCCTGATGCCGGCCAGCGAGGGCAACGCCAGCCTGCTGGGGCGCCCGGTGGACGCCAGCGACCTGGCCACGCGCAAGCGGGTCGGTTTCATGTCGCAGAGTTTCTCGCTGTATGGCGAGCTCAGCACCCGGCAAAACCTGGCCTTGCATGCCCGCCTGTTCGACCTGCCCAAAGCCGAAAGCGCCCAGCGCATCGACGAATTGATAGAGCGCTTCGACCTTGCCGCTATCGCCGACCAACCGTCCGGCGCCCTGCCCCTTGGCCTGCGTCAGCGCCTGTCGTTGGCGGTGGCGGTGCTGCACCGCCCGGAAGTATTGATCCTCGACGAGCCGACCTCTGGCGTCGACCCGGCCGCCCGCGACGACTTCTGGCGCCTGCTGGTAGAGCTGTCCCGCGAGCAGGGCGTGACCATTTTCCTTTCCACTCACTTCATGAACGAAGCCCAGCGCTGCGACCGCATCTCGCTGATGCATGCCGGACGGGTACTGGCCTGCGACACACCGGATGCCTTGCAGCGCCAGTACCACGGCGTCACCCTGGAAGACGCATTCGTTCGCTGCCTGGAGCAAGCCCAGGAGCTGGCACCACAAGCCACGGACAACGCTGTGCTGGAGCAGGCCGCCACGGCCGCGCCGCCGCTGCGCCAGGGCTTCAGCCTGCGCCGCCTGCTGGCGGTGGCCAGCCGCGAGGGCAAGGAGCTGCTGCGCGACAAGGTACGCCTGGCCTTCGCCCTGCTGGGTGCGCTGTTCATGATGGTGATCTTCGGCTACGGCATTTCGCTGGATGTGGAAAACCTTGCCTTTGCTGTGCACGACCAGGACCAGAGCCCGCAAAGCCGGGCGTACCTCGAGGCCTTCCGTGGCTCACGGTATTTCGCCGAGCAGGCGCCGATCCGCGACAGCCGCGAAATGCACCAGCGCCTGCAACGCTCGGAAATCAAACTGGCGCTGGAGATTCCTCCCGGTTTTGGGCGTGACCTGTATGCCGGGCGCCAGCCGGTGGTGGCCGCCTGGCTCGACGGCGGCATGCCGTTCCGGGCGGAAACCAGCCGCAACTACGTGGAAGCCGTGCACCAGGCCAACCTGGAGCAATTGGCAAGGGCCAGCCCACCGCCGCAGGCACGGCAGGACCTGGTGCGCCTGGAAACGCGTTTTCGCTACAACCAGGACGTGGTCAGCGTGAATGCCATCGGCCCGGGCGTGATGGCTCTGATCCTGGCCTTCATCCCGGCCATGCTTACTGCGTTGGGCATCGTCCGCGAGAAAGAGCTGGGCTCCATCACCAACTTCTATGCCACCCCCCTCACGCGCCTGGAGTTCCTGCTGGGCAAGCAGATGCCCTACCTGGCCGTAAGCCTGGTCAACCTGGCGCTGCTGGTGGCGATGAACCGCTGGCTGTTCGCCGTGCCGCTCAAGGGCAGCGTGCTGGCCCTGGCCTGCGGGGGCGTGGCCTACCTGCTGGCCACCACCAGCCTGGGCCTGCTGATCTCGGCGTTCACCCGCACCCAGATCGCGGCCATCCTGGGCACCATGATCATCACCAGCCTGCCAACCATCCAGTTTTCCGGGCTGATCGTGCCACGCTCGTCGCTGGACGGCGCAGCGGCGGTGATGGGCCAGCTGTTCCCGGCGGGCTATTTCCTCGATATCGCGGTCGGCACCTTCACCAAGGCACTGGGCCTGCGCGAACTGTGGCCGCAGTGCCTGATCCTGCTGGGCTTCTTTGCCGCGTTCACCGGCCTGAGCCTGGCCATGCTGAAGAAGCAGGAGGCCTGACATGTCGCGCCTGAACCACACCCTGCGCCTGGGCCTGAAAGAACTGACCAGCCTTCGCCACGACAGCGTCCTGCTGCTGTTCCTGCTGTATGCCTTCAGCGTGGCGATCTACATGCCGGCAGCCGGCTCGGTGATCGGCGTGCACAACGCCAGCGTCGCGGTGGTGGACGAAGACCACAGCCTGCTCTCACGCAAGCTCAGCGAAGCCCTGCAACCGCCCGAGTTCCAGCCCGCCGTGCCGCTGGCACCGGAGCACCTGGACCAGGCCATGGACAGCGGCCAGTACACCTTTGTGATCAATGTGCCGGTGAATTTCCAGAGCGACCTGTTGGCCGGGCGCTCGCCGGAATTGCAGATCAATGTCGATGCCACGGCCATGAGCCAGGCGTTCATGGGCGCTGGCTATATCGGCCGCATCTTCGAGCGTGAACTGCTCGACTACAGCCAACGCGGCAATGTGCAAAGCCCAGTGCTGATCAACCCCAAAGCGCTGTTCAACCCCAACCTGGAGGGTGGTTGGTTCCTGGCGGTGATCCAGATCGTCAACAACATCACCATTCTGGCGATCATCCTCACCGGCACCGCGCTGCTGCGTGAGCGTGAGCACGGCACCCTCGACCACCTGCTGGTGCTGCCGCTGACGGCACTGGAAATCATGCTGGCGAAGATTGGCAGCAACGCGCTGGTGGTGGTGATCTGCACGTGGATTTCGCTGGTGGTGGTGGTGAAAGGTGCGCTGGGCGTGCCGTTGTCCGGCTCGATGGGGCTGTTCCTGGCCGTGACGGCGCTGTACCTGTTCGCCAGTACCGCGCTGGGCATCTTCCTCGCCACCCTGGCGCGCTCGACACCGCAGTTCGGCCTGCTGGCGATCCCGGTGATCATCCCGATGCTGTTACTGTCAGGCGGCAGCACACCGCTGGACAGCATGCCGCAGTGGTTGCAGTGGGTGATGCAGGGCTCGCCGTCGACGCACTTCGTCAGCCTGGGGGCGGCGATCCTGTTCCGGGATGCAGGGTGGGCGGTGGTTTGGCCGGATATCCTGGCGCTGGGCCTGATCGGCCTGGTGTTCTTCAGCGTGGCGCTGGCGCGGTTTCGTCGGAGCCTGGCGTCTTGATAACGCAGGCACCGTGGAGGCATCTGTGGGAGCGGACACGCCCGCTCCCACAATTGATTACTGCACGATCAGGTTATTGAACAGCAAGTCTTCAACAATCGGCTTGCCCTCTTCTGCTTCCAGCACCTGCTGCACCTGCTTCAGCGCCTCCTGGCGCAGGTGTTCCTTGGTCTCGACATTGCTCATGCTGTCCACCGTCTGCTGGGTGAACAGCGCCACCAGCTGGTTGCGGATCAGCGGTTCGTGGTGCTGCACCGCCTTGGCGGCTTCATCGCCTGTCACGCGCAGGGCCACATCGGCCTTGTACACACGCAGCCGTGGGCCGCCGTCGAGGGCATAGTTGCCGACAAAGGGCGGGCTCAGACTGATGTAGGCGACCTTGAGCGCCCCTTCCTTGGCTTCTTCGGCCATGGCCGCAGCCGGCAGCAGCAGCGCCAATACTATCAAGATCCACGCTTTCACGAATTCGCTCCTCAATACAGTTGGCGCCAGCTTACCCAGCACACCGCTCAAACCCAAGCCCGGGCTTATGCCGGCACTTATGCCTGCACATCAGGGTGGGCCATGCTCGTTGACCCGGCAGGTGGCCCTCCTACACTTATCGGCCACTACCCGCAAAGGAATAGCCCCGATGAAAGCTGTGTTGTGCAAAACCCTGGGCCCGGCGCGCAACCTGGTGCTGGAAGACGTGGCCAGCCCGCTGCCGAAGAAGAACGAGATCCTGCTGGATGTGCAGGCCGCCGGGGTCAACTTCCCCGACACCCTGATCATCGAAGGCAAGTACCAGTTCCAGCCGCCGCTGCCATTCTCGCCGGGTGGCGAAGCGGCGGGCGTGGTGGCTGCGGTCGGGGAAAAGGCTGGAGCGTTCAAGGTGGGTGACCGGGTCATGGCGCTGACCGGCTGGGGCGCGTTTGCCGAACAGGTGGCGGTGCCGTTCTACAACGTACTGCCGATCCCGGCGAGCATGGATTTCACCACCGCTGCGGCATTCGGCATGACCTACGGCACCTCGATGCACGCCCTGCGCCAGCGTGGCCAACTGCAAGCAGCTGAAACCCTGCTGGTGTTGGGCGCTTCCGGCGGTGTTGGGCTGGCGGCAGTGGAAATCGGCAAGGCCATGGGCGCACGGGTGATCGCGGCGGCCAGCAGTGCCGAGAAACTGGCCGTGGCCAAGGCGGCCGGGGCGGATGAGCTGATCGACTATAGCCAGGCCAGCCTGCGCGACGAGATCAAGCGGCTTTCCGGTGGCCAGGGTGTGGATGTCATCTACGACCCGGTCGGTGGCGAGTTGTTCGAGCAGGCCGTGCGCGGGCTGGCCTGGAATGGCCGGCTGCTGGTGGTGGGCTTTGCCAGCGGGACCATTCCGCAGTTGGCGGCCAACCTGGTGTTGCTCAAGGGCGCTGCGGTGCTGGGGGTGTTCTGGGGGGCGTTTGCACAGCGCCAGCCGGAAGATAACGCGGCCAACTTCAGGCAGCTGTTTGCCTGGCATGCCGAGGGCAAGTTGAAACCGCTGGTGTCGCAGACTTATCCACTGGCTGAGGCTGGAGCTGCCATCGAGAAGTTGGGGCAGCGGCAGGCTGTGGGTAAGTTGGTGGTGTTGGCCAAGTAAGAAAGTTCCGGCCCTTTCGCGGGCAAGCCCGCTCTCACAGGGATCGCACCGACCTTGAGAAATGTGCAGTACCTGTGGGAGCGGGCTTGCGCGCGAAGAGGCCGGTACAGGTTACTCACACTTCGCGCAGGTTATGGCAGCGCCGGAACCGCGCCTCCAGGTTGCGATCGGGCATCTGGTGGCTGCGCAAGGCATTCAACGTCTGTTCCACGTAGTCCCGCGTGGTGCCATAACGCCCTTTGGCACTGGCCAGAATCTGGCTGAGCAAGGTATCTGGCAAGTTCCCCGCATAGCACGGCAAATGCCGCTCCAGCACAAAGCCTAAAGCCTGCACCTTGCTACCATCGCCCAGCCGGCAGGTGAGCCAGTGCGGTCGGTATGCCGGGTACGGCATCTCGCGCTGCCACAGGGCCATCAGCGAGTCATCCAGGTTGCTTTCATCCAGCCGGTAGGCAAAGCCGCTGCAGGAACCGCCACGGTCCAGGCCAAACACCAGCCCGGGCGTTTCCGGGGTACCGCGGTGTTCGTGCGACCACAGGTACAAGCCCCGGTGATAGCCATGTACCCGCGCGCGCTGGCGTTCTACCGAATTGCACTCCGGCCGCCAGATCAACGAACCATAGGCAAACAACCACACCGGCCCACCCTGATGGCGCGACATGGTCGTCTTCATCGAGTTGAACAACTGGTCGTGAGTATGTTGCTGACCGAAGTCGAGTGCCGGAGGATATGAAACTTCCCAGGACATACTTTCAAGTGCCGACATAAGCTGCCGCCATTATCCCTGTGAACTACGGATGTAGCGAGATTCGATTACGCTGCGGCCCAAGGCCTCTATACCAAGGGCGCTTGCAGTAACCATAGGCCAGAACGGCAGGAATACTCAAGCCCTCGCATCAGTGTTTCATGCGCGGTTCCGACGACTGGAAAGTACTGTTTCAACAGCGGTGAAAGTTATTAGCCAAGGCGGTAACAATTACCGCCTTATACCCACACTTTCAAACTTCGGTTATTAACCGCGCGGTGCGTAGGCAAACACATCCGCACGCATGCGGTGTGCATCCATGCCGGCTTCGACCAGGGCGTCGAGGGTGGCGTAGATCATGTTTGGGGAACCACTGGCATACACATGCACTGTGTTGAGGTCGGCAATGTCCTCGCAAACCGCCTCGTGCAACATGCCGCAACGGCCTTCCCAGCCACACAGGTCGCTGACAACCTGATGCAGGAACAGGTTGGGCAGGCGCTGCCATTCATCCCAGTGCTCGATCTGGTAGAAGTCTTCGGGCCTGCGCACGCCCCAGTACAGGTGCACCGGGTGCTTGAAGCCCTTGGCCCGGCAATGCTCGACCAGGCTGTGCATCTGGCCCATGCCGGTACCCGCGGCGATCAGCACCAGCGGCCCATCCGGCAGCTCGGCCAGGTGAGTGTCGCCGAATGGCATTTCGATGCGCGCCAAACCGTCACGCTTGAGTTGCTCGATCAGTTGCAGCGCACTGGGCTCACGCGCCAGCACATGCAGCTCCAGCTCACGACCGCCGTGGGGCGCGGAGGCCAGCGAGAAGGCCGCCTGCTTGCCGCCCTCGCGCTCGATCATCAGGTATTGCCCGGCGTGGTAACGCGGCGGCTTGCCGGCTGGCGCGCGCAAACGCACCCGCCACACGTCGCCACCGACGTCGACGCACTCGCTGACGCTGCACGCCAGCTTGCGCACTGGCAGCTCGCCCAGGGCGAGCACACCGTCCCAGAGCAACACACAGTCCTCCAGCGGTTCGGCAATGCAAGTGAACAACTCGCCATGGTCGCGGACTTCGCCATCCTGGCGTACCCGGCCTTCGACCAGCAACGCGGCGCAAACATGGCAATTGCCATTGCGGCAGCTGTTCGGGCAGTCATAGCCCAACCGCCGCGCTCCATCCAGGATCCGTTCCCCGGGTTCGAGCGCCAGCACCGCCCCGGACGGCTGCAACGTTACCTGCATCAATCTATTCCCAACTGATCCCACAGCTCATCGATACGGCGGGTGACGGCTTCGTCCTTGACGATGACCCGTCCCCATTCGCGTGTTGTCTCGCCCGGCCACTTGTGCGTGGCGTCCAGGCCCATCTTCGACCCCAGCCCCGATACCGGCGACGCGAAGTCCAGGTAGTCGATCGGCGTGTTGTCGATCATCACCGTATCACGCTTGGGGTCCATGCGCGTGGTAATGGCCCAGATCACATCGTTCCAGTCACGGGCGTTGATATCGTCATCGGTCACAATAACGAACTTGGTGTACATGAACTGTCGCAGGAACGACCACACACCCAGCATCACGCGCTTGGCGTGGCCCGGGTACTGCTTCTTCATGGTCACCACCGCCATACGGTACGAGCAGCCTTCCGGCGGCAGGTAGAAGTCGGTAATTTCCGGGAACTGCTTCTGCAGGATTGGCACGAACACTTCGTTCAACGCCACACCGAGGATTGCCGGCTCATCTGGCGGCCGGCCGGTGTAGGTGCTGTGGTAGATCGGCTTTTGCCGGTGCGTGATGCGCTCGACGGTGAACACCGGGAAGCTGTCCACTTCGTTGTAGTAACCGGTGTGGTCGCCGTACGGGCCTTCCGGGGCCATTTCGCCCGGATGAATCACACCTTCCAGGATGATTTCGGCAGTGGCCGGCACCTGAAGGTTGCTGCCACGGCACTTGACCAACTCGGTGCGGTTGCCACGCAGCAGGCCGGCGAAGGCATATTCAGAGAGGGTGTCCGGCACCGGGGTCACGGCGCCGAGGATGGTTGCCGGGTCAGCGCCCAGTGCCACGGCAACCGGGAACGGCTGGCCGGGGTTCTTCTCGCACCACTCGCGGTAGTCGAGGGCGCCACCACGGTGGCTGAGCCAGCGCATGATGACCTTGTTGCGGCCGATGACCTGCTGGCGGTAGATGCCCAGGTTCTGGCGGTCCTTGTTCGGGCCACGGGTAACCGTAAGGCCCCAGGTGATCAGCGGCGCCACGTCGCCCGGCCAGCAGTGCTGGATCGGCAGTGCACCAAGGTCGACATCGTCACCCTCGACCACCACTTCCTGGCACACCGCGTCCTTGACCACTTTCGGCGCCATCGACACGACCTTCTTGAAGATCGGCAGCTTGGACCAGGCGTCCTTCAGGCCCTTTGGCGGCTCGGGCTCCTTGAGGAAGGCCAGTAGCTTGCCGATCTCACGCAGTTCGTCGACCGACTCGGCGCCCATGCCCATGGCCACGCGCTCTGGCGTACCGAACAGGTTGCCGAGTACCGGGATGTCGAAGCCGGTGGGCTTTTCGAACAGCAATGCCGGGCCTTTGGCACGCAAGGTGCGGTCGCAGACCTCGGTCATTTCCAGGACGGGGGAAATCGGAACCTGGATGCGCTTGAGTTCGCCGCGCTGCTCCAGGCCACGGATGAAGTCGCGCAAGTCGCGATACTGCATGCATGAGCCTCGTGTTGGCCGTATCGGTCGGGGTGCAGAGTGTAGCGCCGATAGGGCCGCAATAGCCAAAGTACAGATAGCAAAAAGCCGGGTTTCCCCGGCTTTTGCGTGGTACGACGATCTTACTTGCGCTTCATCGACAAGAAGAACTCGTCGTTGGTCTTGGTCTGCTTGAGCTTGTCGACCAGGAACTCGATGGCGGCGATTTCGTCCATCGGGTGCAGCAGCTTGCGCAGGATCCACATGCGCTGCAGTTCGTCGTCGGCGGTCAGCAGCTCTTCGCGACGGGTACCGGAACGGTTGATGTTGATGGCCGGGAACACGCGCTTCTCGGCGATGCGGCGGTCCAGTGGCAGCTCCATGTTGCCGGTGCCCTTGAACTCTTCGTAGATCACTTCGTCCATCTTCGAGCCGGTTTCGACCAGCGCGGTGGCGATGATGGTCAGCGAGCCGCCTTCCTCGATGTTACGCGCAGCACCAAAGAAGCGCTTCGGCTTCTCCAGGGCGTGGGCGTCGACACCACCGGTCAGCACCTTGCCGGAGCTCGGGATCACGGTGTTGTAGGCCCGCGCCAGACGGGTGATGGAGTCCAGCAGGATGACCACGTCCTTCTTGTGCTCGACCAGGCGCTTGGCCTTTTCGATCACCATTTCGGCAACCTGCACGTGGCGGGTTGGCGGCTCGTCGAAGGTGGAGGCAACCACTTCGCCGCGCACGGTGCGCTGCATTTCGGTCACTTCCTCCGGGCGCTCGTCGATCAGCAGGACGATCAGGTGGCACTCGGGGTTGTTACGGGTGATGTTGGCCGCAATGTTCTGCAGCATGATCGTCTTGCCCGCTTTTGGCGGAGCGACGATCAGGCCACGCTGGCCTTTGCCGATCGGGGCGCACAGGTCGATGACGCGACCGGTCAAGTCCTCGGTGGAGCCGTTACCAGCCTCCATCTTCAGGCGCTTGTTCGGGAACAGCGGCGTCAGGTTTTCGAACAGGATCTTGTTCTTCGCGTTTTCCGGACGGTCGAAGTTGATGGTGTCGACCTTCAGCAGGGCGAAGTAACGCTCCCCTTCCTTCGGTGGGCGGATCTTGCCGACGATGGTGTCGCCGGTACGCAGGTTGAAACGGCGGATCTGGCTAGGCGAGACGTAGATATCGTCTGGGCCGGCCAGGTAGGACGCATCAGCCGAACGCAGGAAACCGAAACCATCCTGGAGAATCTCCAGCACGCCGTCACCCGAGATCTCTTCGCCGCTTTTCGCGTGCTTCTTCAGCAGGGCGAAAATCACGTCCTGTTTGCGCGAACGGGCCATGTTTTCGATGCCCATCTGTTCGGCCATTTCCAAAAGATCGGTAATCGGCTTTTGCTTGAGTTCAGTCAGGTTCATAAGGGGAGTGACGTAATCATGTAAGAAGGGAGAATTAAGCTTCTGGCTTAATGAGGCCGCGCCGCTAGATGGCGACAGGATCGCGTACTGATTCGAATTAGGGATGCTTCGGCGACGGCGTGTAGAGGGCACTGGAAAAGCAGTGCGAGGCCGAATGTAACACTTGCTTTTTTCTGCGTCTAGTGCTCTGAAAAAGAAAAGCCCCGCATTTGCGGGGCCTTTTCACATCACAGGTGGGCGTCGAGGAACGCGGCCAGCTGCGATTTGGACAGAGCGCCAACCTTGGTGGCTTCGACGTTGCCGTTCTTGAACAGCATCAGCGTCGGGATACCACGCACGCCGTGCTTGGCCGGGGTTTCCTGGTTCTCGTCGATGTTCAGCTTGGCGACGGTCAGTTTGCCCTCGTAGGTGGCAGCGATGTCGTCCAGAACCGGAGCGATCATCTTGCATGGGCCGCACCATTCAGCCCAGTAGTCGACCAGCACCGGGCCTTGAGCCTGCAGTACGTCGGCGTCGAAGCTGGCGTCGGTGACGTGTTTGATTTTGTCGCTCATGGAAATCTCCAAGGTCGTAAGCAATAAAAAACGTCGCCCATCATAGCCGCCCCTGCCGTCTACAGGAAGCTGCGGACGATTGAGTGTAACTATAGTTGTGCAAGACGCCGCGAATCGAAACTGTCACACAGCCGTCATAGAATCGAATGGCACATTGCCTTGCATCAAGGCCAGCACACCGGCTGCGTGTCACGCGTTGGCGACAGCCTGCTATCGTGGCACGATTGCCGGGTTAACGACCGAGAACAACCAGATCATGCCGCATACCATCGCGAAGAACCTGTCCCTGATCGCTGCCATCGACCTTGGCTCCAACAGCTTCCATATGGTCGTGGCCAAGGCCCACCATACCGAAATCCGCATTCTCGAGCGGCTGGGCGAGAAGGTTCAGCTGGCCGCCGGCATCGGCGAGGACCGCCTGCTTAGCGAAGAAGCCATGGAACGGGGCCTCGAATGCCTCAAGCGCTTCGCACAGCTGATCAACGGCATGCCGGCCGGCGCCGTGCGTATCGTCGGTACCAACGCCCTGCGCGAAGCGCGCAACCGTAATGCATTCATCCAGCGCGCCGAGGCCATTCTCGGCCACCCGGTGGAGGTCATCTCCGGCCGTGAAGAGGCGCGCCTGATCTACCTGGGTGTGTCGCACACCCTGGCCGACACCCCAGGCAAGCGCCTGGTGGCCGACATTGGCGGTGGCAGTACCGAATTCATCATCGGCCAGCGCTTCGAGCCGCTGCTGCGCGAAAGCCTGCAGATGGGCTGCGTCAGCTTCACCCAGCGCTACTTCCGCGACGGCAAGATCACCCCGGCGCGTTATGCACAGGCCTACACCGCTGCACGCCTGGAGCTGATGAGCATCGAACACGCCCTGCACCGCCTGACCTGGGACGAGGCCATCGGCTCGTCCGGCACCATCCGTGCCATCGGCGCCGCCATCAAGGCCGGCGGCCTGGGCAATGGCGAGGTCAACGCTGAAGGCCTGGCCTGGGTCAAACGCAAGCTGTTCAAACTGGGCGAGGTCGACAAGATTGACTTCGACGGCGTCAAACCGGACCGCCGCACCATCTTCCCAGCGGGCCTGGCGATTCTGGAGGCGATCTTCGACGCCCTGGAACTGCAGCGCATGGACCACTGTGACGGCGCACTGCGCGAAGGTGTGCTGTTCGACCTGCTCGGCCGCCACCACCATGAAGACGTGCGCGAACGCACGTTGAACTCGCTGATGGAGCGCTACCATGTGGACCAAGGCCAGGCCGCGCGCGTCGAGCGCAAGGCGTTGCACGCCTTCGACCAAGTGGCCGATGCCTGGGACCTGAAAGACGGCAACTGGCGCGATCTGCTAGGCTGGGCGGCGAAAGTGCACGAAATCGGCCTGGATATTGCCCACTACCACTACCATAAGCACGGCGCCTACCTGATCGAGCACTCCGACTTGTCGGGCTTTTCCCGCGAGGACCAGCAGATGATGGCCCTGCTGGTGCGCGGCCACCGCCGCAACATCCCCAAGGACAAGTTCGCCGAACTGGGTGAAGAAGGCGTCAAACTGCTACGCCTTTGCGTGCTGCTGCGCTTCGCCATCCTGTTCCACCACATCCGTGGCAACCAGCAGATGCCAAAAGTTCAGCTCAAGGCTGCCGATGACAGCCTCGATGTCGCCTTCCCGGAAGGCTGGCTGGAACAGAACCAGCTAACCCAGGCCGACTTCGCCAACGAGGCGGAGTGGCTGACCCGGGTCGGCTTCGTCCTCAGCGTACGTTGAGGACCGGGTTGCTCAGGCGCTCCAGCAGGGTCGCCTGGGCACTGCGCGGGTTCTGGTTGCCGGTTGGCGTGCTGCGCACGTAGCGCCCGTCTGGCTGCAAGGTCCAGGCGTGGGTGTTGTCGGTCAGGTAGCCTTCCAGCTCCTTCTTCACCCGCAGCAACAGCTTCTTGCCTTCCACCGGGAAGCAGGTCTCCACACGCTTGTCGAGGTTGCGCTCCATCCAGTCGGCGCTGGACAGGTAGATCTGCTCTTCGCCGCCATTGAGGAAGTAGAACACCCGCGTGTGCTCCAGGAAGCGGCCGATGATCGAGCGCACTTGGATGTTGTGCGAAACCCCCGGAATGCCTGGGCGCAGGCAGCACATGCCACGCACTATCAGGTCGATCTTCACGCCCGACTGGCTGGCTTTGTACAGCGCCTTGATGACCTTGGCGTCGGTCAGCGAGTTGAACTTGGCAATGATGTGCGCCGGCTTGCCCTCGAGGGCGAACTGGGTTTCCCGCGCGATCATGTCGAGCATGCCCTTTTTCAGGGTGAACGGCGCGTGCAGCAGCTTTTTCATGCGCAGGGTCTTGCCCATGCCGATCAGCTGGCTGAACAGCTTGCCGACGTCTTCGGTGAGGGCGTCGTCAGAGGTGAGCAGGCTGTAGTCGGTGTACAGGCGGGCGTTGCCGGCGTGGTAGTTACCGGTACCCAGGTGCGCATACCGTACGATCTCGCCCTGTTCGCGGCGCAGGATCAGCATCATCTTGGCGTGGGTCTTGAAGCCGACCACGCCGTAGATCACCACCGCACCGGCCGCTTGCAGGCGGCTGGCCATCTGCAGGTTGGACTCTTCGTCGAAGCGCGCGCGCAATTCGATCACCGCAGTGACCTCCTTACCGTTACGCGCCGCGTCCACCAGGGCATCGACGATTTCCGAGTTGGCCCCGGAGCGGTACAGGGTCTGGCGCACGGCCAGTACGTGTGGATCCTTGGCGGCCTGGCGCAGCAGGTCGATCACCGGGGTGAAGGACTCGAAAGGGTGCATCAGCAGGATGTCCTGCTTGCCGATCACGCTGAAGATGTTGTCGGCGTTCTGCAGCAGTTTTGGAATCGCCGGGGTGAACGGCGTGTATTGCAGCTCCGGGTGGCTGTCCAGACCGGTGATGCTGAACAAGCGGGTGAGGTTGACCGGGCCATTGACCTGATACAGCTCGCTTTCGCTGAGGCTGAACTGCTTGAGCAGGTAGTCCGACAGGTGTTTCGGGCAGGTGTCGGCCACTTCCAGGCGAACGGCGTCGCCGTAACGGCGCGAGAACAGTTCGCCGCGCAGGGCGCGGGCCAGGTCGTCGACTTCTTCAGAGTCCAGCGCCAGGTCGGCGTTACGGGTCAGGCGGAACTGGTAGCAGCCCTTCACCTTCATGCCCTGGAACAGGTCGTCGGCGTGCGCGTGGATCATCGACGACAGGAACACGTAGTTGGCGCCTGGGCCACCGACCTCCTCCGGCACGCGGATCACCCGCGGCAGCAGGCGCGGGGCCGGGATGATCGCCAGGCCTGAATCGCGACCAAAGGCGTCGACACCTTCGAGCTCGACGATGAAGTTGAGGCTCTTGTTAACCAGCAGCGGGAACGGGTGAGTCGGGTCGAGGCCGATCGGGGTGATGATCGGGGCGATTTCGTCGCGGAAATAGCGGCGCACCCAGGTCTTGAGCTTGGGTGTCCAGTAACGGCGGCGAATGAAGCGGATCTGGTGTTTTTCCAGCTCTGGCAACAGCACGTCGTTGAGGATCGCGTACTGGCGCTCTACCTCGATGTGCACCAGCTCGCTGATGCGCGCCAGCGCCTGGTGCGGCTGCAGGCCGTCGGCGCCAGCCTGCTCACGGGCGAAGTTGATCTGCTTCTTCAGGCCGGCGACGCGGATCTCGAAGAACTCGTCGAGGTTACTGGAGAAGATCAACAGGAACTTGAGGCGTTCGAGCAGCGGGTAGCTCTCGTCCAGCGCCTGTTCCAGCACGCGGATGTTGAACTGTAGCTGCGAGAGTTCGCGATGAATGTACAGGCTGCTGTCGTCCAGGCCAGGGACGGCGATTGCCGGGGCGGGCGCGGGGG
Organism: Pseudomonas sp. NBRC 111133; assembly: GCF_001320605.1. NCBI lineage: Bacteria > Pseudomonadati > Pseudomonadota > Gammaproteobacteria > Pseudomonadales > Pseudomonadaceae > Pseudomonas > Pseudomonas sp. NBRC 111133. Next base: position 33,668 of record NZ_BCBJ01000036.1, read on the forward strand.
CAGGCACCGGGGCCACAGGCTCGGCCACCTGCTCCGCTACCGGCTCGGGCGCAGGCGGCAGGTCTGGCGGGGTCTGCACCATCTCTTCTGGGAGCTCCTGGGCATCCTTGATCGCGACAGGGGTGAGCACTTCGTTATTCATCTGGCGTTCCTGAGGACGTTAACGCCCTATCATCAATTGAGCGGCAAGATAAGCGCCCATTATGACGCCTGTGTTACACACCAGGGCAAGCCATGGCGCGTGGCTTCTGGCATTGTCTGAGTAGGGATTGTTCATGTCGAGACACATTTGGACACTTTCACGAACGCGCGCGAAGGGGTAGGCTGCGCGTTCATTTCGCCAGCACCTCAGAAAATGCTTCAACAATTCCTGCAGGATTTCGGCTACTTCGCCCTTTTTCTAGGCACCTTCTTCGAAGGCGAGACCATCCTGGTGCTTGCAGGATTCCTTGCGTTCCGCGGTTACATGGACATCAACCTGGTGTGCCTGGTGGCCTTCTTCGGCAGCTACGCCGGCGACCAACTGTGGTATTTCATGGGCCGCCGCCACGGGCGCAGGATCCTGGCGCGCAAGCCGCGCTGGCAGGCCATGGGTGACCGGGCGCTGGACCACATCCGCCGCCACCCCGATATCTGGGTGCTGAGTTTCCGCTTCGTTTATGGCCTGCGCACGGTCATGCCGGTGGCCATTGGCCTGTCGGGCTACCCGCCTCGCCGCTACCTGCTGCTGAACGGCATTGGTGCGGCCATCTGGGCAATAGCCTTGGGCGCCGCTGCCTACCACTTCGGCGCCATTCTCGAAGGCCTGCTGGGCAATGTGAAGCGTTACGAGCTATGGGTGCTCGGTGGCCTGCTGGCGCTGGGCGGCCTGCTGTGGCTGCGCCGGCGCTTCCGCACCCTGCGTGCGGAGCGCAAGGCGGCGCAGGCCCCAGAGGCTAAGCAGGCTGTAAGCCACGAGCAGGAACCAGGCCAGCGGCGCGACCACCGCTAGGCCCACTGCGCCGGCCAGTAGTGCCTGCCTTGAGTTTTCAGGTGATGCATAAATCGAGCGCAG
>NZ_BCBJ01000037.1:0-29272 GCF_001320605.1 Pseudomonas sp. NBRC 111133
CGGCGCTCGATCTCCCAGGCGCCATAAAATACTGGAGTTTTAAACATGACAAAAAAAGTGGCGGTGATTCTTTCCGGCTGTGGCGTGTATGACGGCGCCGAAATCCACGAAAGCGTGATCACCCTGCTGCGCCTCGACCAGCGCGGCGCTCAGGTGCAGTGCTTCGCGCCGAACATTGCGCAGATGCATGTGATCAACCACCTGACCGGCGAAGAAATGCCCGAATCACGCAATGTGCTGGTGGAATCGGCGCGCATTGCCCGCGGTGAGGTCAAGGACATCCGCGAAGCCAAGGCCGAAGACTTCGATGCGCTGATCGTGCCTGGCGGTTTTGGTGCAGCGAAAAACCTGTCCAACTTTGCCGTGGAAGGCGCCAACTGCAGCGTCAACCCGGACGTGCTGGCCCTGGCCGAAGCCTTCGCCGACGCCTGCAAGCCGGTCGGCCTGATCTGCATCTCGCCGGCACTGGCGGCGAAAATCTACGGGCCGGGCGTGGTCTGCACCATCGGTACCGACGCAGGCACTGCGGCAGCCGTGACGAAAATGGGCGGCACCCATGAAGAGTGCGATGTGCACGATATTGTCGAAGATACCCAGCGCAAACTGGTGACGACACCGGCGTACATGGAGGCCAAGTCGATCAGCGAAGCGGCTGGCGGGATCTACAAGCTGGTGGATCGGGTGCTGGAGCTGACGCACGAGTAACCCGCAAGTATTACGCAAATCCCTGTGAGAGCGGGCAAGCCCGCGAAGCAGGCACCGCGGTGGATGGCACGGGCTTCGCCCGTGTTCGCGGGCAAGCCCGCTCCCACAGGTACCGCGCAAGCTTCCAATATTTGCAGAAGACAGTTAACCCACAACATGCCCTCACAGGGTCGCCTCAGGGCTTGGACAGCCGGGCAATGATCCGGTCCAGCGCATTGGCGAACGCCTGTTTGTCGCGCTCGCCATAGGCCGCCTGCCCTCCCCCCACCTGGCCTTGCTCACGCAGCTCGGTAAACAGGTTGCGCGCCGCCAGGCGGTCGCCCATGTTGCGTTCGTCGAATTCGCGCCCGCGCGGGTCCAGCGCCGCCACGCCCTTTTTCACCAGGCGGTCAGCCAACGGCACATCACTGCAGATCACCAACTCGCCCGACACAGCGTGCTCGACCAGGTAATCGTCGGCTGCGTCCATGCCGCTTGGCACCACGATCAACCGCACGATCGAGAACGCCGGCTTGGCGACGGCCTGGCCCGCCACCATCACCACTTCGAACTTGCGCTTGAGGGCGAACTTGACGATCAGATCCTTGGCCGCCTTGGGACAGGCGTCGGCATCGATCCATACACGCATCGGACTACTCTTCATGAATTCAAGGCCCCCATCATGCCTCAAGCCCGGTGAAAACTGCAGCCGCCCGGCAAGCGCTGTAAAAATGGCGCCAATATTTCGATTGCCGCTTATCCGACCCCGCCACTCAGGCTAAACTCGCCACAGCCCCACTGGCCTGCCCGAGTGCGCAATGAACCACCCTCACGAAATCCGCCCAGACCTGGACGAAGGCATCGACCGCAAGGTCCTGGCGACGTTGCGTGCGCGCTTCCTGCGGCTGAACCAAGGGCGGCTGCAGCGGGCCATGGAAGGCCTGTCGACGCGCCAGCAACAGGTACTGACGCTGCTGCCGCTGCTGTTCCATGTGAACCACCCGCTGTTGCCGGGTTACGTCTCGGGCAGCACTCCAGCCGGCGTATCGGGCTACGAGCCAGGCGCCGACCTGGTGATCGAGGCCCAGCGCCTGGCCCGCTCGTTCACCTACAAAGCCCGCCATGGCAACCCGCCACGCCCGATCCACGGCCTGTTCCTGATGGGCAGCCTGGGCTCGCTGGCCCAGGCCGAGCAAAGCGACATGGACCTGTGGGTGTGCCACGCGCCCGGTTTACCCGAGCCGTTGCTGGAAGAGCTGCGCCGCAAATGCCAATTGCTGGAGGACTGGGCCGCAAGCCTGGGCGCCGAGGCACACTTCTTCCTGATCGACACGCAAGGCTTTGCCCGGGGCCAGCGGGAGGGCCAGCTGGGCTCCGACGACTGCGGCACCACCCAGCACTACCTGCTGCTGGACGAGTTCTACCGCACCACCCTCTGGCTAGCCGGGCGCACACCGCTGTGGTGGCTGGTACCCGTCTACCAGGAACACAACTACCACGCGTATACCCAGACCCTGCTGACCAAGCGTTTCATCCGCAGCCAGGACGCACTCGACCTTGGCAACCTCGCGCACATACCGCCAGGCGAGTTCGTCGGCGCCGGCCTGTGGCAATTGTTCAAGGGCATCGATTCACCCTACAAGTCGCTGCTCAAGCTGCTGCTGACCGAAACCTACGCCAGCGAACACCCCGCTGTGCGCTGCCTGAGCCTGGACTACAAGCAAGCCGTATTCGCCAACCAGCTCGACCTCGACGAGCTGGACCCGTATGTGATGGTCTACCGCCGTATCGAGCGCTACCTGCTGCAACGTGGCGAGCCTGCGCGCCTGGAACTGGTACGGCGCAGCCTGTACCTGAAGGTGAACAAGAAACTCAGTGACCAAGGCCGCAATCAGGGCTGGCAGCGCCGCCTGTTGCAGCGCCTGGCCGACGAGTGGGGCTGGGACAAACGTCAGTTGGCCCTGCTGGACACCCGCAGCCAATGGAAAGTGCAGCAGGTGGCCGCCGAACGCCGCGAACTGGTGGCCGAGCTGAACCATAGCTATCGCTTCCTCAGCGAGTTTGCGCGCACCCAGAACGCAAGCAGCCGCGCCGACCAGCGCGACCTCAACGTGCTGGGCCGGCGTTTGTATGCAGCCTTCGAGCGCCGTGCAGGCAAGGTCGAAGTGATCAACCCCGGCATCGCCCCGGACCTTGCCGAAGGCACCCTGACCCTGGTCCAGGCACCCAACCGCAGGGAGCCCGGCAGCTACCACTGGGAGCTGTACACCGGCAACCTGAATACCCATGAAGTTGAACACTTCAGCCCGATCAAACGCTGCCGCGAGCTGCTTGAACTGCTGGCCTGGGCACACCGCAACGGCGTAATCGACAGCAGCACGCGCCTGGCACTGCACCCGGGCGTCAGCGACCTCACCGAGTACGAGCTGTTCAATCTGGTGGGCTGCCTGCAGCAGCGTATCCCTCTGCCCTTGCCGATCGTCAGCGAAGTGCGCCTGCTGCAACCCAGTGTTGCCGACGAGGTGCTATTGCTGGTCAACGTCGCCGTCGACCCGCTGCGCCACCACCGCGACCTGAACATCCTGATGACCACCGAGCGTACCGACGCCTTGAGCTATGCCGGCGTGCGCGAGAACCTGGTGCTGACCCTGGACCAGGTCACCCTGAACAGCTGGAACGAAGTGCTGGTGCAGCGCTACGAAGGCGAACACGCGCTGGTACGCTGCCTGCGCGACTTCCTCAACAGCCCGGTGCTGCGCGGGCACCGGCCACGGGTGCGGGTGCGTTGCTTCTGCCAGAGCCGCGCCCAGGCCATCGGCCAGCGCGTGGAGGAAATATTCGACACCGTGCAGCTATTGCTGGACCAAGGCCTGAACCACCGCTATCTGCTTCAGGTAGCCCAGCACACCCATGTACTGGAGCTGTTACCCGGGCATGTCAGCCTGGCCACCCTGGCCGAGCACGATGCGCTGCTCAGCCACCTGGGCGAGGAGCGCAGTGCCTACAGCCCGCTGTACCTGGATGCCAACGCCCTGCTGGACCACGATCTGCGCCTGGTGCTGGAACAAGGCCGGCCGGCGTGCGTCCAGGTGTTCTACCGCCTGCAAGATGGCTGGGCCGACCTGTATGTGCTGGATGAATACAATGCCCTCTGGCAGCAACGCCTGCCCTTGCATGACGAAGCGCACCTGCTGCTACCGCTACAGCGCTTCCTGCGTTCGGTGGTGATGCGCCGCGATGCCCGCTTGCCGCTGGACAGCCAGCGCGCGGCCTCGCTGGACATCCACTATGCACAACTGTTGCCTGCCGGCCCTGGCAAGGCGCGCAGCATCGAGCCATGCCCGGCCCCGGTCGAGGGTAGCGCTCAGCCTTACTACGAGGTGCAGGCCATCATCCAGGCCGGTGTGGCGGGTACGGCACATGTGACGCTGTACTGCGACCAGCAAGAGTTTTCCGAGCTGGAGCATGGTGACCAGCTGTATGCGGTGGTGGCCCGGCAGATCATCGGGCAGCGGCGTGGCGCGGGGCGGTACCGGTGCTACATCACCGACCTGGATTTGTCCGAGCTGCTGGATGACCGGCTGGGGGCGACGCAGGTGTACCTGAGCTACAAGCGGGTGCTGGAGCAGGCGTTGAATGAGGGTTTGGAGCAGGTGTTGGCGGAAGGCGCCTGAAATGCCGGGGCCGCTTTGCGACCCCTTGACCCTTACAGGTCGAAATCGCCCGCCGCTTCCGGCTGGTATTCCACTTCCAGCAGCTTCAGCTTGAGGGTTTTGCCGCCCGGTGCCGGCCAGTCGATCTGCTCGCCCACCGACAGCCCAAGCAGCGCACAGCCGATCGGCGCCAGGATCGAAACCTTGCCTTCCGGCCCGGCATCCTTCGGGTACACCAGGGTCAGGTGGTAGTCCTTGCCACTGGCTTCCTCACGGCAGTGCACGCGGGAATTCATGGTCACCACGCCTGCCGGCACTTCCTCGTGACCGACCACCTGCTCGGCGCGGTCCAGCTCGTCCTGCAGGGCGAGCACACCCGGCGTACTCTCGTCGAGGCTGTCGATCAGACGCTCCAGACGTTGTACGTCCAATCGGGTGAGGATGAGGGAAGGCTTGGTGCTCATGATCCAGTCAGACTCCTTTGAACAGGCGGTTTTCATCGTGCAGATAAAGCAAAACCCCGCCCAAGGGCGGGGTTTGAGAAGGCTTTGGCGTCACCGACGCAGAACCCGACGTTACCACAGCCGGGCAAATACTCAAGCCCCTGCGTTCAGTGTGCCTTAGCCTGGTCGCGCAGGGCCTGTGCCTCGCGGCAGATCTGCCGGCGCCGTTCGTCATCGGCCGAACGCCATTCGCGGATGTGCTCGACATGCCGATGGCAACCCGTGCAGACCCGCTGTTCGTCCAGCCGGCAAACACTGATGCAGGGCGACGGTACTGCGGGACTGACGTTGCTGTAGAGCGGCTTGGGCGGCCGGGCCTGGGTGCTGCTCATGTCAGATCTCGTCGAAGTCCAGCTTCTCGCCGGCCCGCTCCCAGACGATGCGCTCGAGCATTTCGCCCAGCAGCTCCTCGCTCTTCTCGCACACCCACTTGCCGCTTTCTTCGTCGTAGTCGAAGTGGAAACCGCCGGAACGGTCGGCCAGCCACAGCTGGCGCAGCGGCTCCTGGCGGCTGAAGATCAGCGTGCTGCCATTGTCGAACTTGATGGTCAGGACACCAGCGGAGTTCTCCATGTCCAGGTCCAGGCCGCTCTCGTCGAACAGGTCTTCCAGGGCCTGTTGGGTCGCGTCGACCAGATCATGGAAACGCGCTTCACTCAAACTCATTGCAGGAACCTCGAAATTGGCTGCGTTACAGGCAAGCCGGGCAAGATACGGGCGCAAAGCGCCAGCTGCAAGCTGCTAGCTTCAAGCGGCAAGAAAAAGCTCAGCCTACACCTGGCAGCCTTTTCTTGCCGCTTGAAGCTTAGAACTTGCAGTTTTCTGCTGCTCCGTCCGGCTGACCGGCCCTTGCATAGGCAAGCCGCCGGTCGCTCGGTATACTCGGGCGCAATACTGCATTTTCTAAGGATTTCACCCATGAAGCGCCTGATTTCCTCCTTCGCGGCGCTGGTCGCTGTTGCCTGCCTCGTTTCTGCCTGCGGCCAGAAGGGCCCGCTGTATCTGCCTGAAGACGGCGATAACGGCAAAGCGCACAAGGCACATCAGCACCAGCCAAAAGCCAAGCCGGCCCCGGTACAAGAACAGCAGCCCGAGCTGCCGTCCGAGCCCGAGCAGTCGCCTGCGCAGTAAGGAAACCAGATGAATGCTTTCAACTACCGCGACGGTGAGCTGTTCGCGGAGGGGGTGGCCCTGTCGGCCATCGCCGAGCAGTTCGGCACCCCGACCTACGTGTACTCGCGCGCCCACATCGAGGCCCAGTACCGCAGCTACACCGACGCCCTGCAAGGCGCCGAGCACCTGGTGTGCTTCGCGGTCAAGGCCAACTCGAACCTGGGCGTGCTGAACGTACTGGCGCGCCTGGGCGCAGGCTTCGACATCGTCTCCGGCGGTGAGCTGGAGCGCGTGCTGGCCGCTGGCGGGCGCGCTGACCGCGTGGTGTTCTCGGGCGTTGGCAAAACCCGCGAAGACATGCGCCGCGCCCTGGAAGTGGGCGTGCACTGCTTCAACGTCGAATCCACCGACGAGCTGGAGCGCCTGCAAGTGGTGGCCGCCGAGATGGGCAAGGTGGCCCCGGTGTCGCTGCGGGTCAACCCGGACGTCGACGCCGGTACCCATCCGTACATTTCCACCGGCCTTAAAGAAAACAAGTTCGGCATCGCCATTGCCGACGCCGAGGCCATCTACGTGCGCGCCGCGCAGTTGCCGAACCTGGAAGTGGTCGGTGTCGACTGCCACATCGGCTCGCAGCTGACCACCGTAGAGCCGTTCCTCGACGCCCTCGACCGCCTGCTGGTGCTGGTCGACCGCCTGGCCGAATGCGGCATCCACCTGCGCCACCTGGACCTGGGCGGCGGTGTGGGCGTGCGTTACCGCGATGAACAGCCGCCGCTGGTGGCCGACTACATCAAGGCCATCCGCGAACGCGTAGGCACGCGCGACCTGGCCCTGGTGTTCGAGCCGGGCCGCTACATCGTGGCCAACGCTGGCGTGCTGCTGACCCGCGTGGAATACCTCAAGCACACCGAGCACAAAGATTTCGCCATCATCGATGCGGCCATGAACGACCTGATCCGCCCGGCCCTGTACCAGGCCTGGATGGGTGTCAGTGCGGTCAAACCACGCGCCGGTGAAGGCCGTGCCTACGACCTGGTCGGCCCGATCTGCGAGACCGGGGACTTCCTGGGCAAGGACCGTGTACTGAACCTGGCCGAAGGTGACCTGCTGGCCGTACAGTCCGCGGGCGCCTATGGTTTTGTCATGAGCTCCAACTACAACACCCGTGGCCGTTGCGCTGAAATCCTGGTCGACGGCGACCAGGCGTTCGAAGTACGCCGCCGCGAGACCATCGCCGAACTGTACGCTGGCGAAAGCCTGCTGCCGGAGTAAGCCCATGCTGCTGCGTTTTACCAAGATGCATGGGCTGGGCAACGACTTCATGGTCCTCGACCTGGTCAGCCAGCACGCGCACATCCAGCCCAAGCATGCCAAGCAATGGGGTGACCGCCACACCGGTATCGGCTTCGACCAGTTGCTGATCGTCGAGGCGCCGAACAACCCGGAAGTGGACTTCCGCTACCGCATCTTCAACGCCGACGGCTCCGAGGTCGAGCAGTGCGGCAATGGTGCGCGTTGCTTCGCCCGCTTCGTGCTGGACAAGCGCCTGACCGCGAAAAAGCGCATTCGGGTGGAAACCAAGAGCGGCATCATCGTGCTGGACGTGCAGAACGACGGCCAGGTGAGTGTCGACATGGGCCCTCCGCGCTTCATCCCTGCCGAAATCCCCTTCATCGCTGACGCGCAAGCACAGAGCTACCCACTGGACGTCGACGGCCAGCTGTATTCGATTGCCGCCGTGTCCATGGGGAACCCGCATGCGGTGCTGCGCGTTGACGACGTGCAGACTGCCCCCGTGCATGAGCTGGGCCCGAAGATCGAAAACCACCCACGCTTCCCGCAGCGGGTGAATGCAGGCTTCATCCAGGTCATCGACCGCCACCGCGCCAACCTGCGCGTGTGGGAGCGCGGCGCGGGCGAAACCCAGGCCTGCGGTACCGGCGCGTGCGCCGCAGCCGTGGCGGCAATCAGCCAAGGCTGGATGGACTCCCCGGTGTCCCTCGACCTGCCCGGCGGCCGCCTGCACATCGAATGGGCCGGCCCCGGCAAGCCCGTGCTGATGACCGGCCCGGCCGTACGCGTCTACGAAGGACAGGTTCGTCTCTAAGCGAGTAAACGCCATGACCGATCAGCCCAAGGTTGTACCCACGCAGTCCGTCGAGCTCGATGCCGAAGCGGTGGTCGCCTACCTGCGCGCCCACCCCACCTTCTTCGCCGAGCACGACGAGCTGCTGATCGAGCAGCGCATCCCGCACCAGCGTGGCGACAGCGTTTCGCTGGTTGAGCGCCAGCTGAAGCTGCTGCGTGACCGCAACATCGAGATGCGCCATCGCCTGTCGCAACTGATGGACGTGGCCCGCGACAACGACCGGCTGTTCGACAAGACCCGCCGGCTGATCCTGGACCTGCTCGATGCCGGCAGCCTGGAAGAAGTGGTGATGGCCGTCGAGGACAGCCTGCGCCAGGAGTTCCAGGTGCCCTTCGTCAGCCTGATCCTGTTCGGCGACAACGTCGCGCCGGTCGGGCGCTGGGTCAGCAACACCGAAGCGCAACAAGCCATCGGAGCCCTGCTGGGCGGCGGCAAGACGGTCAGTGGCAACCTGCGCGAGCACGAGCTGGCCTTCCTGTTCGGTGAGGAACAGCGCCGGGAAGTGGGCTCCAGCGCCGTCGCTACCCTTGAGTACCAAGGGCTGCATGGGGTGCTGGCAATCGGCAGCCGCGACCCGCAACACTACAAGAGCAGCGTCGGTACCCTGTTCCTCGGCTACATTGCCGAGGTGCTCGGCCGCGTTGTGCCACGCGTGACCCAAACCCTGCGCCCGGTACGCTGATGGAGCGCCAGCTGGAGGCTTATTGCGCACACCTGCGCAACGAGCGCCAGGTGTCGGAGCACACCCTGCTGGGCTACCGTCGCGACCTGAACAAGGTCATGGCCTACTGCGAAGAGCACGGCATTGCCGACTGGCAAACGCTGCAGATCCAGCCGTTGCGCCAGCTGATCGCCCGCCTGCACCACCACGGCCAGTCTTCGCGCAGCCTGGCACGGCTACTTTCGGCAGTACGCGGCCTGTACCGCTACCTCATCCGCGAAGGCCTGTGCCAGCACGATCCGGCTTCCGGCCTGAGCGCGCCCAAAGGTGAGCGACGGCTGCCCAAGGTGCTGGACACCGACCGTGCCCAGCAGCTGCTCGATGGCGGCGTCGACGACGACTTCTTCGCCCGCCGTGACCACGCCATCCTGGAACTGCTCTACTCGTCGGGCCTGCGCCTGTCCGAGCTGACCAACCTCGACCTCGATCACCTCGACCTGGCCGCCGGCCTGGTACAGGTGTTGGGCAAAGGCGGCAAGGCACGCGTGCTGCCGGTGGGCCGCAAGGCACGCGAGGCGTTGCAGGCTTGGTATCGCCTGCGCGGCATCGGTAACCCGCGCGATCGCGCGGTGTTCATCACCCGCAACGGCAACCGCATCAGCCCCCGGGACGTTCGGCGAAGGGTGAAGGCAGCCGGCGAACGCGAGCTGGGCCAGCACCTGCACCCTCACATGCTTCGCCATTCCTTCGCCAGCCATATACTGGAGTCGTCTCAGGACCTGCGCGCGGTGCAAGAGCTGCTCGGCCACGCCGACATCAGCACCACCCAGATCTACACCCACCTGGACTTCCAGCACTTGGCCGCGGTGTACGACAGCGCCCACCCTCGGGCCAAACGCAGCAAAGGCACAGACTCATGAGCATCAAGCTGATCACCTTCGACCTTGACGACACCCTGTGGGACACCGCGCCGGTCATCGCCAGTGCAGAAGTCGTGCTGCGCGACTGGCTGGAAGCCAACGCCCCGATCCTGGGCGGTGTGCCGGTAGAGCACCTGTTTGCTATCCGCGAGCGCCTGGTGCAGGCCGAGCCCGGCCTCAAGCACCGCATCAGCGCCCTGCGCCGGCGGGTGCTGTTCCATGCCCTGGAAGAGGTCGGCTACAGCGAAAAACATGCGCAGGAGCTGGCCAATGAAGGCTTTGAAGTGTTCCTGCATGCTCGCCACCAGGTGGAGATCTTCCCCGAGGTGCAGCCGGTGCTGGAGATCTTGCGCCATCAGTACACCCTGGGTGTGGTTACCAACGGCAACGCCGACGTAAGCCGACTGGGGCTGGCGGACTACTTCCGCTTTGCCCTGTGCGCCGAGGACCTTGGCATCGGCAAGCCAGACCCGGCCCCGTTCCTGGAAGCCCTTCGCCGTGGCAAAGTGGACGCCAGCGCGGCTGTGCACATCGGCGACCACCCTGGCGATGACATTGCCGGCGCCCAACGCGCCGGACTGCGGGCAGTGTGGTTCAACCCACAGGGCAAGGCCTGGGCGGGTGAGCAGGCGCCGGATGCCGAGATCCAGCGGCTGTCGCAGTTACCCGACGTCCTTTCGCGCTGGCGCTGACAGGGTCCGCTACGCGGCCCATTCGCGGGCACAGGCAACCCATAACCCGCAGGCACAAAAAAGCCCGCAGCGACGGCGGGCTTTTTTGCGATCAGCCACTCAGATAGGGCGGCTGCCGTACTTGTTGTCCGGCTTCTTGGGCGGGTCAGCGACCACGTTGGCCTCGACTTCCTGCACCTTGCCACCGCGAGAAAGGAATTCTTCCATCGCCTTGGCCAGTGCATCACGCTCTTTCTGCTTGGCTTCCATGCTCGGCATCTCGTCTACCGAGACCGCCGCCTTGGATTTGCCCTTGGCAGTGGGTGCCGGGCTGCTGTCGTCATCGCCAGCGTCTTCGGCGCCGTCGTCAGCTGCCGCGTCGAGGCCTTCATCACCCTCGTCTTCGTCGCCTACTTCGAGGTCGTCGTTTTCCAGATCGTCGTCGCTCATGTTCTACCTCATGACTTGCGAAAAGCAGGTTAGTTATAGACCAGTGCAGCCGTAGACCGGCAGCCACCAGTGAAAATTCAACTGGCCGTGGGTTAGGCCACTGCCCTTGGGTCGGCGCTCCTGATGGGAGGCGGCACCCAGCAGGCCCTGCTCCTGGCAGGACCTGACAAATCCATTAGCCCCTGCTGGCCACACGCTATTGGCAAGCCTAGCAAAGGCTGGAGAAGTGTGTGGACTACTCGTAAAACACCCTTCGGCGCGCATTCTAGCGCGCCCGTGGAAAAAGCAAAGCACCATAAATGCCCTACGACTTGTAAGTTTTCTACCTACGTCGCGAACGTGTTGGATAAACCGTTTGCCGTGCGGGAAATGCTAAAAATCTGGCAAAAAAATGCCCGGCAAGCCGGGCAAGTTTTTACCGCGTCGCAGTTACAGGTTGTAGCCGCGTTCGTTGTGTTGAGCCAGGTCGAGACCGACCGACTCTTCTTCTTCGTTGACCCGCAGGCCCATCACCACATCCAGCACCTTGAGGATCACGTAGGTAACGATGGCGGTGTAGACCACGGTGAAGATCACGCCCTTGGCCTGGATCCAGACCTGCATGCCGATGTCGGTGACGGCGCCGAAGCCGCCCAGCGCCGGAGCTGCGAACACGCCAGTGAGAATGGCACCGATGATGCCGCCGATACCGTGCACGCCGAAGGCGTCCAGCGAGTCGTCATAACCCAGCTTGCGCTTGAGGGTGGTGGCGCAGAAGTAGCAGATCACACCCGAAGCCAGACCGATCACCAGGGCGCCCATCGGGCCTACGGTGCCTGCAGCCGGGGTGATGGCGACCAGGCCGGCAACCACACCCGAGGCAATGCCCAGGGCACTTGGCTTACCGTGGCCGATCCACTCGGCGAACATCCAGCCCAGTGCAGCAGCGGCAGTGGCGATCTGGGTAACCAGCATGGCCATGCCGGCGGTGCCGTTGGCGGCAGCGGCGGAGCCTGCGTTGAAGCCGAACCATCCGATCCACAGCATGGCGGCGCCCATCAGGGTGTAACCCAGGTTGTGCGGGGCCATCGGGGTGGTCGGGTAGCCCTTGCGCTTGCCCAGCACCAGACAGCAGACCAGGCCTGCGATACCGGCGTTGATGTGCACCACGGTGCCGCCCGCAAAGTCCAGTACGCCCCAGTCCCACATCAGTGCACCGTCACCGCTCCACACCATGTGCGCGATCGGCGCGTACACCAAAGTGAACCAGATGCCCATGAACACCAGCATCGCGGAGAACTTCATGCGCTCGGCGAAGGCACCCACGATCAGCGCCGGGGTGATGATGGCGAAAGTCATCTGGAAGGTGATGAACACCGCCTCAGGGAACAGCGCGGTGGCCGACGTCAGGTTCTCGGGCGTGACGCCGCTGAGGAAGGCCTTGGAGAAGCCGCCGACGAAGGAGTTGAAGTTGAGCACGCCCTTTTCCATACCGGTGGTATCGAAGGCCATGCTGTAGCCGTAGACGACCCAGAGAATGCTCATCAGGCCGGTGATTGCAAAACACTGCATCATCACCGACAGCACGTTCTTGGAGCGCACCATACCGCCATAGAACAGGGCCAGGCCCGGAATGGTCATGAACAGCACCAGCGCCGTTGCGGTCAGCATCCAAGCGGTGTCGCCGGAGTTCAGCGCTGGGGCAGCTTCCTCTGCCAGGGCAAGCCCGGGCATTACGAGGGACAATAGGGCTCCTAGCCCTGCGATCTTACGCAGAGTCATGTTGTTTTCTCCTGGGGCTTTGGGTTTGGTGAGGCTTTGTTGCTGCTTAGATCGCGTCGGTATCGGTTTCGCCGGTACGGATGCGGATCGCCTGCTCCAGATTCACCACGAAAATCTTGCCGTCACCGATCTTGCCGGTGTTGGCTGCCTTGGTGATGGCTTCGATTACCCGATCAAGGTCCTTGTCATCGATGGCGACATCGATCTTCACCTTGGGCAGGAAATCGACCACATATTCAGCACCGCGATACAGCTCGGTGTGGCCCTTCTGGCGACCGAAACCTTTGACTTCGGTAACAGTGATGCCCTGCACGCCGATTTCCGACAGCGACTCGCGCACGTCGTCCAGCTTGAACGGCTTGATGATGGCTGTGACTAGCTTCATGAAACTCTCTCCCGATTTGGTGGACTTGCCCCAGGAAAACAAACCCGTCTCAAGTCTAAGCGCAGCGGTTGGCTTTGTAACGCGTCGTCGGCATCCGGCTCCGCGTGCGCACTGCCTGGTCACAAGGAACTGCATCAGTGCATGGCTCGTACAGGTCTTTGCAGAAACCTTGCCAGTTCGGGCAAAGCACCGGAAAACAGTGGGTTATGCAAATCAGTCGGGATTGGCCAGTCGCCAGCATGGAAAACATGCACAATTTCGGTGCGCACCGGCAGGCCGCGCTGCGCGAAAAACGTGCAGGCGTGTGGCCCCAAGCCGCGTCATGGCCCGTGCTACACTGCCGGCCATTCTCAGTTTCAGTGGACAGCCCCATGCTCGCGCCAAAAGCCCTTCTCGATGCCCTGAGCGACCAGGCCTCGCGCCTGTTCAGCGGCGATACCGCCCAGCCCCGCGCAGAGCTGGAAAGCCAGTTCAAGGTGCTGATGCAAGGTGCCTTCAGCAAGCTGGACCTGGTCAGCCGCGATGAATTTGACAGCCAGATGGTCGTGCTGGCGCGCACCCGCGCACGCCTCGAGACCCTGGAAAAACAAGTAGCCGAGCTGGAAGCACGGCTGAACCCGACCCCACAGGATGAGTGAATGCAGCCCTCCAGCGCCTACCCGGTATTGCTGTTTTCCTACGGCACCTTGCAGGACAAGGCCGTGCAACTGGCCAACTTCGGCCGTGAGCTGAACGGCCAGGCCGACCGCATGCCGGGCTACCGCCAGGACTGGGTCGAGATCACCGACCCGGCCGTACTGGCGGCCAGCGGCAAATCCCGTCACCCCATCGTTTCCCCCAGCAGCCAGGCCGATGACAGCGTGGCCGGCATGGTCTTCCAGATCAGCGAAGAAGAGCTGGCGGCAGCAGACCGCTATGAAGTCGCCGACTACAAGCGTGTCGCCGTCACCCTTGCCTCGGGCCTGACTGCCTGGGTTTATGTGCGCGCCTGAATCAGGCCGAGGCCCGTAATCGAGGTAGCCGGGATGCCGCTTGTTTCGGCGGTAGCTCACTGGCATGCAGAGTGCCGCGAAACAGGGCCGCACCGCACTGAGTGAACAGGGTTTTCACCCGGTTGTGTGAATTGAGTATCTCGGCCTGGATATCCTCGATGGCCGAATCCCCTGGCTGCAAAGCGGCCGCACGGTTGGCCCATTCGATGGCGGCAAAACGGCTCTGCTTGCGGGTGCCGCGCCCCTGCATCCAGGCCAGCCCCAGTTCGGCGCTGGCACGCCCGGCAATCCACGGGTCCGGGTGCTCGACCAGGCTCGACAGGTAGGCGACCGCTTCGGCCCGTTCCTGCGTTTGGCCAAACTGGCGCAACAGAATCCCCAGGTGCAAGCGCGCGCGTGCATTGGTTTGTGCATTGCCCAGCGCGTCGACCAGCAGGCACCTGACGGCCAGCATGGCACTGCGCTCGTTAAGGTCCTCATCACCCTCCATGCGCAAGCAGGCCAGGTTGTACTTGGCTTGCCGGCTGCCTGTTTCCACCGCACGCAGCAGCCAGTGCTCTGCCGCCTCGTCATCCAGATAGTGCGCCGGCGTGTTGCTCAGGCCGCCGCTGTGCAGCTCGTACAGTCCCAGGGCAGCCCCCGGCAGGTTCAGCTCGGCACAGCGCTCATACAGGTAACAGGCCAGCTCATGCCGGTTGGCAGCCCACAGCAGCCGCGCCGCGCCAAGCACCTCGAGGCCCGATACCTGGCCCGCGCGCTGGAGTTTCACCGCCACCTGCGACCATACCCTTGCCTGCTCGGCCGAGCGCGGCATCCCCCAGAGGCCGAAGCGATGCCCGACAGCGCGCAGTGCACTGGCGCCAGCATGCAAGCGACCGTCACACAGGCGCTCGATGGCGGTGCGCAACAGCTGTTGTTCATCTGCCATGCCATCGCGCAGTATCAGCTCGACCAGACAGCGAAACGGCACGCCCATGGCGCGGATTGCGCCGTGATCGGCGTTGCACGCAAAGCTCGCGGTAAAGTCGCGCATACCACCGACAGCGTCCTGCAAGGCACTGCTGCGCAGCGCGGCTCGCCAAGCCAACACGACAGCGCGCTCCCTGGGCCTTAGCGGGCGTTGCAACCAGGCGTCGAACAGCTGCTGCCAATCCGCGACGGCCTGCAACTGGTCGCCATGGGGCAGTTTCAGCCGGTCTTCGACGGCCATCCAGCGCAACGCATTACGCAACGCTTCGTCCCACGCCTCGCACAACGGTCCATTGGCCAATAGCTCCAGCGCATCGAAGCTGGCGCCCCAACGGGGCAGCAAGTATTCGGCGAGGGCCTGGATCGCTTCGAAGCAACCCGGGCGGGCAACCAGCGCATGGCGCAGCCAGTAATAGCGGGGGGCTTCGTTCTCGTGATCGACTCGCCTGCTCAGGCATGCCGGCAATGCCAGTGGCAATTCGGCCAGGGGCAGCAACCCATGCTTCACCAGCAGTGGGGCCGCAGCCTCCTGCACCTCCACATCGGTATGGGCACTGGGCCTGTAGCGTGCGGGCTGACCCTGGAACAGTTCGACCAACCAGCCGGGCTCGCGCAATTGCGCACTGATGCGCAGCATACCAATGGCCGCTGCCACAGGCTGGGCAGAACGGTCCATGGCGCGGAGCAAGTGCGCCGTCGCGCGTTCACACATCTGCTCGACGGCCAGCACGCGTGCCGCGTTGCTTTGGCCGCCGCCCTGCACCTGACAGGCGCGATGAAAACAATGCAGGCCCATTACCACCTGCGGGTGGTAGGCCTTGGGGCAGACGTCGATCCAGGCTTTGAGCACCTGGCTCAGCGCCCTGTCGCCCTGGCTGCCCAGGTCGACCAGCATGTGCCCCTCGAGGGCCGCCATGTAGGCGGGAAACTCGCCGGGCGGGGCTTGGTGCCATTGCGCCTCGAGGCTGTCGAAAAAGCGGGTGAGCTCTATGAATGAATTGGCCTGCACCAGTTCGCGGATAACCTGGCGCGTGCGGGCGAGCGTTTGCACGGAGCAATACCTCAAGTCCATTTGAAAGAAGCCGCGATGCCATCCCATGGCAACGGCAGTTGCCCAACAACACTAAGCCATAGCGGGCACCTGCGCAAAGGTAATTGGATCCATTCTTGCCAATCTGCCTGAAAATACAGGGAAAGTCCCTGCCCTGAAAAACCATGACGCACACTTCTTGCGCCACCCAGGCACGGCGCTGGCTATCCTTGGCCCAGCCGCAGGAAGCGGCCCTTTCCAGCGACAACGGAGCGTCCATGTCCCTAGCCCTCGTCCATAGCCGCGCCCAGGTGGGTGTGCAGGCACCGGCAGTCAGCGTTGAAACCCACTTGGCCAATGGCCTGCCCCATCTCACCCTGGTCGGTTTGCCGGAAACCACCGTCAAGGAAAGCAAGGACCGGGTGCGCAGCGCCATCGTCAACTCCGGGCTGAACTACCCGCAGCGGCGCATTACCCAGAACCTTGCCCCTGCCGACCTGCCCAAGGATGGCGGGCGTTACGACCTGGCCATTGCCTTGGGCATACTGGCTGCCGACGGCCAGGTGCCGGTTGCCACCCTCGCCGAAGTCGAATGCCTGGGCGAACTGGCGCTGTCGGGCAAGTTGCGCCCGGTGCAGGGCGTGCTACCCGCGGCACTGGCGGCGCGAGAGGCAGGCCGGGCGCTGGTGGTACCACGGGAAAATGCCGAGGAAGCCAGCCTGGCGGGTGGACTGCTTGTGTATGCAGTGGGGCACCTGCTGGAGCTGGTCGCCCACCTGAATGGCCAGGTGCCGCTGCCACCGTACGCTGCCAATGGCCTGATCCTGCATCAACGCCCCTACCCGGACCTGAGCGAAGTGCAGGGCCAACTGGCAGCCAAACGGGCTTTGCTACTGGCAGCGGCCGGTGCACATAACCTGTTGTTCACAGGCCCCCCGGGCACCGGCAAGACCTTGCTCGCCAGCCGCCTGCCCGGGCTGCTGCCGCCGCTGGACGAGCACGAGGCGCTGGAAGTAGCGGCCATTCAGTCGGTCAGCGGGCATGCACCGCTGAATAGCTGGCCACAACGGCCGTTTCGCCACCCTCATCACTCCGCCTCCGGCCCGGCACTGGTCGGAGGCAGCAGCCGACCGCAACCGGGCGAAATCACCCTGGCCCACCATGGCGTGCTGTTTCTGGATGAGCTGCCAGAGTTCGAACGGCGTGTGCTGGAAGTGCTGCGCGAGCCGCTGGAATCGGGCGAAATCGTGATTGCCCGGGCCCGCGACAAGGTGCGCTTCCCGGCACGCTTTCAGCTGGTGGCTGCCATGAACCCCTGCCCTTGCGGCTACCTGGGCGACCCCACAGGCCGCTGCCGGTGCAGCACCGAGCAGATCGCACGGTACCGCAACAAGCTGTCCGGGCCGCTGCTGGACCGTATCGACCTGCACCTGACCGTGGCCCGCGAAAGCACCACCCTGAACAACCAGCCCTGCGGCGAGACCAGTGCCGATGTGGCCGTCAGGGTGGCTGAAGCACGGGAACTGCAGCACCGGCGCCAAGGGTGCGCGAATGCGTTTCTCAACCTCGAGGGGTTGCGCCGCCACTGTGAGTTGACTCCAGCAGACCAGGCCTGGCTGGAGGGTGCCTGTGAGCGATTGACCTTATCGTTGCGGGCGGCACACCGCTTGTTGAAGGTGGCACGAACGTTGGCAGACCTGGAGGGTTGCGAGGCGATTGGCCGGGCTCATCTAGCCGAGGCCCTGCAGTACCGGCCGGGGAGCAGTTAGATTGCCGGGGCTTTTTTGCCCCGGCAGAAATACCCGGAAACCGAATACGCCCCAGGCCCAGTCAACGCCAACCCGCCGTAAAGTGCCACCAGCAACCAGGCAAACTGCCCCTGCTCTAGCGTCCAGTCCGGGTGCACCACCACCAGCGCCACCAGCAACACTGCCAGCACCGGCAGGCAAGCCAGGCGCGCGGCAACACCCAAAAGCAGCAACAGTGGGCAAACCACCTCGGCAAAAACCGCCAGCCCCAAGGTCAGCGGTGCGCCCAACCCGAATGGGTCTTCTATGCGCTGCAATTCACCGCTCCAGTCCAGCAGCTTGGGGAGCCCATGGATAAACAGTAATAGCAAGGCGGCCATTATCCGCATGAAGAGCAGGCCGGTGGCGCTCAGGCTTGGGGATTGGGGGTCAAGGAAGGTTTTCAGGCGGGGCATGGCAAGGGGCTCGCTAAACGATTACCACGGGAGCATTGCCCGAATCCCCGGTGATTGATTGCGCAAGTGTGCTGAGATGGATGTTAAGGCTACTGGCCTCTTCGCGGGCGAGCCCGCGAAAGGGCCGGCAAAGGCAGCACATCACTGCCCGCCCGCCAATGCCTCTTCAACCACTCTTAGCAGCACCTCTTCAGAAAAAGGCTTGCCCAGGCAGGCCAATGCCCCAAGGCTCATCGCCGCATGCACCGCGTCATCATCCCAATGCGCCGACATGCAGATCACCGGCAACCGCCACTGCTGCCGGGCCAGCTTGCGCTGCACGGCCAGCCCGCTCATTCCGGGCATTTTCAGGTCGAGCAGCACACAGCCCGCCTGCCGCGCCAGCTCCGAACCCAGGAATACATCCCCCGCAGCAAACGCCAAGCTCTCGAACCCGGCCGAACGCAGCAGGTTGGCCAGGCTTTTGCGCACCAAAGCATCGTCATCGACGATGCACACCCATTTGCTCATGCGCCGGCCAGGCCCTCTACCCGCGCCCCGATGATGTTGTGCATGGCCACCAGTTCCACCAGCGAGCGGGACTGCATCTTGTTCATGATGTTTTTCTTGTGCACCTTGGTCGTCACTTCGCTGGTGCCGATCTGCCTGGCGATCTGCTTGTGCGACAGGCCATCGACCACCAGCGAGAACACCTGGCGCTCACGCTGGGTCAGGCGTTGGTACTTTGCCTCGACCTGCCGCGCATGGTGCCATTTGCGCCCATCGACCACAGCCTGGGTGCGCACGGCCTGCAGCAGCGTCAGCAACTGGTCTTCATCAAAAGGCTTGGTCAGGAACTCCACTGCCCCCGCACGCATGGCCTGCACCGTCATCGGGATGGTGCCGAAACCGGTCATGAACACGATCGGCCAAGGCAGCCCCAGCTGGCGGAGGGCGTGCTGCACCTCAAGGCCAGTGGTATCGGGCAGGTGCATATCGAGCAGCAGGCAGGCGCAGGGGGTTTCCAGACGGGCTTCGAACAACGCGTCGGCACTGGCGAACAAATGATGCGGAATACCCTGCAAGCGCAGCAGGCGGCCCAGTGCCGTACGCACCGAGGGGTCATCGTCCACCACCAGCACCGGTACATTCGCACTGTCTTCCAAGGGCCCAAACATGTCGGCACCGGCGCCCTGCGGCAAGTGGCCCGGCGCCTGGCAAGGGACATCAAGGCTTATCTCGGCAGCCAGGCGGTAGCCCCGGCGGGATACGGTCTGAATCAGCCCACGGTCGCCAAAGGCCTTGCGCAGCAAGGACACCTGCACCTGCAGGTTGTTGTCCTCGACCACCGTGCCGGCCCACACCTGGCTGAACAGTTCGTCCTTGCCGACCACCCGGCCCTTGGCCTTGATCAACGTGGCCAACACCTCGAATGCGCGGCCACCCAACAGGATCGGCTTGCCGTCGAGAAACACTTCTCGCCGCTCCAGCGACACTTGGGCATTGCCTATTCGGATCATGGCGTCCTCACGCGGGCATGGGCGTTTACGCAGCCCCGGGCAGGCTAGGACAGCGTACGCGTTCACACAATTATCCCGAGGGATAGGTTGCCCTCAGGACTATACAAAAGCCCGCCTGCCCGCAGGGTGCGATAACGGACAACAGCGTGCCCGTTCCTGCCAGGCAGGCTACAAGCCGCATCCTTACTGGGCCCGCTGCGTATACTCGCGACTCAGGATGTCGCTAGCAGGGGGTGCTTTATGCTCGATGAACGCCTTGCCCACAGGCCCATCGAATACGACCAGTCGGTCGACGAGGGCTGGCTGAACCGGTGCGACATCAGCGCGCTGGGCCAGGAAGGCGAGCTCAGCTACTTTCGCCTGCGCGACCCGGCCACCCATCAGGCCTGGATCGCCGTACGCGCCCCACTTGAGGCCCCCGCCGCCTGTAAGCGCCTGGAAAGAGACTACCGCCTGCAACTGGACCCGCAGTGGGCGGTGATCCCGTCTGCGTTCGTGCGTTCAGCCGAAGGCCCGCTGCTGGTGTACCCGGCTGGCCACTCAGTCGCCGACCTGATCGCCGAAGGCCCGGCAGCCCTAGCGCCATTTCTCGACATCGCGGTAAATGCGGCCAATGCCTTGGCACAGGCTCACGCAGGCAATGTGCTGCATGGCGCGCTACAACCCGAGTACGTGTACCTATACGCCAGCCAGCGAGTGCGCCTAGGCTGTTTTCGCGCCGACCTGGCGGAACTGATTGGCGAACAAGGCGCCCCCCTCGGCAACTGGTCGTACCTGGCACCGGAACAGGTCTGCCCGCACGGCAGCAGCAGCGATCAGCGCAGTGACATCTATGCCCTGGGTGCGATCCTGTACCAGTTGCTGCTGGGTGAACTGCCGCTGGCAGGGCGCGACACTCAGCACTGGCGCCAGCTGCATGCCGGCGTGCAGCCAAGGGCGGCCTGCGAAGTGGACAGCAACGTGCCACAGCCGCTGAGCCGGGTGCTGGCCAAGGCGCTGGCCAAGGAGCCCGACGCCCGCTATCAGAGTGCGCGCGCCCTGGCGGTAGACCTGGCCCACTGCCAGCGGCAATGGGCCGCCAGCAAGACCATTCAGGGCTTCGAGCCAGGCTGCGCCGACCCCGCCACGCCTGGCCGCGAACGCCTGTATGGCCGCTGCGCCGAACAGAAGGCCATCGCCCTGCTGCTCAAGGCCCTGCGCCGCGACAGCAAGCCGCAAGCCCTGTTCATCAACGGCGCCACCGGCATGGGCAAGTCGACTCTGGTCGAGGCAGCACTCAAAGCCAACGCCCAGGGTTACTGGGCCATCGGCAAGTGCAACAGCGTTGCCCAAACCGTGCCCTACGCACCCTGGGTCGACATTCTCGGTGCGCTGACCACCCAGTTGCTGGCCAAGAGCAGCCAGGCCCTCGACAGCCTGCGCCGCGAGATCCTGCGCCGCATCAAAGGCCATGGCCGGCTGCTCGGCAAGCTGGCACCAGACCTGCAACTGATCCTTGGCCCCTTGCCCGCGTTGCCGGCCAAGCCCACGCGCCTGGCACTGCAGAAGGAGCTACGGGCGATCGTCGAGTTCTTGCAGGTGTTCAGCCGCCCCGGTCAGCCGCTGGTGCTGTTCTTCGATGACCTGCAGTGGGCCGACGACGCCAGCCAGCAACTGTTGACGCAACTGCTGGCTCACGCACCCGGCAACCTGCTGTTGATCGTCGCCCGACGCAATGATGCGCCAGCCAGCAGTGCCCCCCTTAGCCTGCCCGCAACGGTGCGCAGCACCACGCTGAACCTGCGGCCTCTGAGTGTGGACGCGGTGTCCGAGCTGATCGGCGAGCGCTACCACATCGGCCCCGAGGACGCATTGCCGGTGGCCGTGCTGGTGCACGACAAGACGGCGGGCAACCCGTTCTTCATCCATCAGATCCTCCGGGCCATGGTCGAGGACCAGCTGTTCACCTTCGACACCCAGGCCATGCGCTGGTCATGGTGCCTGCAGGCCGTGGCCCGCCACCGCTACTCCGACAATGTCGCCGACCTGATGATCCACCGCCTGGCCCGCCTGCCGATGCCGCAGCGCGATCTGCTGCGGGTGGCCAGCGCGGCGGGTAGCCGCTGCGATGAGCGCTTGCTTCAGCAGGTCCTTGCCCAGGCGCCTGGCGAACCGTTGAGAGCCTTGATTGGCGAGGGTTTCCTGCAACAGGGCCAGAACGGCCTGGGCTTTGCCCATGAGCGGGTGATGGAAGCCGCGTACGCGCTCACGCCCATACGCGAACGTACCCAACTGCATGCACGTATTGCCCTGGCCATGCGACAGGCCTGGCCACGCCACCTGCACGAAGCACTGTTCGAGCTCGCCAGCCAGCTGCAACGCGCCAGCCCATGCGGGTTTGCAGCAGATGACTGCGAAGCGTTCCTGCAGCTTTTGCGCGAAGCAGCAACGCGCGCGCGCGACGGTGGCGCTTTCGAGCAGAGCGCAGGCTACCTGCACACCGCCGAGCAGCTGCTGCAGCACGGCGCCACGCTGGAAAGCCGCGCCACACATGGCTTTGCCATCGCCTGCATGGCGACGGAGTGCGACATGCAACTGTCGCGAATGATCGCAGCCGAAGCCCGGATCACCGAATGCCGCCAGCGCGCACGTTCGACGCTGGACCAGGCGCGGGTGTGCCGCCTGCAGGCACTGCTGCATACCTTGCGCGGCGACTATCAGGCGGCCATCGACAGCGCCATATCCGGCCTGGACTTGCTGGGTATAAGCCCGGTACGGGGCATCGACTGGCAACAGGTCGAGGCGAGTCATGCCCATGTGCAGGCCTTGGTCGAACAGAAAGGGCGGCACTGTCTGGAGTCGCTGCAGCGCACCGATTCGGAAGAAGTGACGGTTGCCATCAGCCTGCTGGCCACCCTGTCGTCATCGTTTTTCGTCAAAGACGACATCTGCTTCCTGCACCTGGCCAAGCTCATGGAGCTGTCGCTGCTGCACGGTGCTGCCCCGGGCAGCACTTATGGCATGGCCTGGTACGGGGTGATGATTGCCGAGCGTTTCGGCGCTTACCATGATGGCCACGCCTGCTGCCTGGCCGCACTCAAGCTGATTGAACGGCACGGCTTCGACGCGGACCTGACCAGCGCGCTGCTGGCCCTGGACCAGGTCAGCGCCTGGACCTCGCCCATGGAGTTCACCCGCCGTACCGCGCTGGATGCGGTCGATTCAGGGCGCCTGAGCGGCGACCTGGCGATGAGCTGCTACGCCTGCAACCACCTGGTTTCCGACTCGCTGTTCATGGGCCGTTACCTGCCAGACGTGGTAGAGGAACTGGCGCAAGGCCTGACCACCGTACGTCGCTACGGTTACCGCGACGTCGAGCAGATCCTGCTAGCCCAGCAAGCGTTCGTCACCCGCTTGAGCGGCACGCCCTGCCCAGCCTCGGCCACAGCCTCGAAATCGCCCACGACGCGGTTCTTCCAGTACCTGTTCGCCGGCATGTGCGACTTCTACCTGGGCAATATCCCGCAGGCCATGCGCAACCTGGCACTGGCCGCAGACAACACCTGGGCAGTACCGGCGCACATCAACCTGGCAGACTTTCACCTGTTCCGCGGCCTGGCCCTGGGCAGCCCCGAGGCCGCTGGCAGCATTGCCGACAAGCTGCGCGAGCTGCAGGCCCTGCGCGAGCGCTTCGGCCGCTGGGCCGGTTTCAACCCGGCCACCTTCCGCAACAAGCTGTTGCTGATCGAAGGCGTGATCGCCAAGCTCGAAGGCGACGGCCTGAGTGCCATCCGCTGCTTCGACCAGGCGCAGATCGCAGCCGCCGCTGCCGGCTTCATCCACGAGCAGGCCCTGGCCCATGAACAGCTGGCCGAGGTATGCATCCCCAGCGGCCTGATTTCCGGTGCCAACCTGCACCTGCGCATTGCCCGCGACTGCTTCCATATCTGGGGGGCGACCGGCAAGGTGCATCAGCTGGAGGCGCTGCACCCCTTCTTGCGCACCCAGCCGATCCAGGAGGCCTGCCACACCGACCACCAGGCCAAGCGGGACCTGGAAGCCGGCATAGAAGCGGCGCGCGCGTTGTCCGAAGAAGTGCTGCTCGAAGGGCTGATCGAAACCTTGATGGGCCATTTGACCCAGCATTCAGGTGCTGACCATGGCGCGCTGCTGATCGTCAGCGGTGCCGAATTCCAGATGGCTGCCCTCGCCTACATCGACGATGCCGGGCTGCACGTGAGCATGGACAACTGCCAGAAGTTCATGACCCAAGCACCACTGTCGGTCATCAACGCCACCATGCGCACACGCAAGCCACTGGTGCTCAACGATGCCCAAAGCGACTGTCCCGAAGCCTTTCGCCATGAGCTGCAGGCGCGCAATGCCCGCTCGGTGCTGTGCCTGCCGCTGGTGATCCAGGGCGTGCTGATCGGCCTGGTGTACCTGGAAAACCGCCTGGTGCCCAATCTGTTCGGCAGCCAGCGCCTGGCCATGCTGGAGATCCTCGCCTCGCAGGCGGCGGTGTCGCTGCAAACCGCCAAGTTCTATACGCGCCTGGCCGAAGACAACCAGAGCCGCGCCCAGATAGAGGCCGAGCTGCGCCGCTCTCGTGCAGAGCTGGCCCGCAGTGCGCACCTGCAGGTGATGAACGAGCTGTCGGTGTCCATCGCCCATGAGATCAGCCAGCCGTTGCTGGGGATTGCCTCCAACGCCGCCGCCAGCCTGCGCTGGCTCAAGCGCGCCAAGCCCGACCTGGAAGAAGCGATTGCCGGCCTGGAAGACATCCGCAACGACAGCGAGCGTGCTGCCAACATCGTGCGTGCACTGCGTTCGCTGGCCAAACAATCGCCGGTGCAGCTCAAGGCCGTGAAGCTGGATGAGCTGATCCGTGAGGTCGTGCGTCTGACCTCGGCCGAAGCCGCCAAGGGCACGGTGGACGTGCAGACACGCTTGCAGGCAGGGGTGAGCGTGATGGCCGACCCGGTGCAGTTGCAGCAACTGGTGTTCAACCTGATTACCAATGGGCTGGAGGCGCTGGCGGGGTATCGCGGCGATGGGGTGCTGCGGATTGCTTCGGCGGTCGTCGGGGATGCGGTGGAGATTTGCGTGGACGACAACGGGCCGGGAATTGCGCCTGAAGAACGGGAGCAGGTGTTCGGGGCGTTCTACACCACCAAGAGCGGTGGTATGGGGATGGGGCTGGCGATCTGCAGTTCGGTGGTGCAGGCCCATGGTGGGGAGTTGCAGGCACTGGCATCCGAGCTGGGTGGTTGCCGGATTCGCTTCACTCTGCCTGTGAATCCTTAACAGCCTGTACCGGCCCTTTCGCGGGTAAACCCGCTCCCACAGGGACCCCACAGCCCTCAGGTTACGCACCACTCCTGTGGGAGCGGGTTTACCCGCGAAGAGGCCGGTACAGGTTTACATTAACGCGAGGTCAACGCCGCATAGCTGTTCATCAGGTTGCGGTAGTTGGGAATGCGCTGCGACAGCAGGTTACCCAGCCCTTCGATATCGTTGCGCCAGTCACGGTGCAGCTCACACGCCACCGAAAACCAGTTCATCATTTGCGCGCCCGCCTGGGTCATGCGTACCCACGCTGCCTGTTGCACGGTTTCGTTGAAGGTACCCGAAGCATCGGTCACCACAAACACCTCAAAGCCTTCAGCCAGTGCCGACAAGGTCGGGAATGCCACGCACACATCGGTTACCACGCCAGCAATGATCAGCTGCTTGCGGCCGGTGGCCTTGATTGCCTTGACGAAGTCTTCGTTGTCCCAGGCGTTGATCTGGCCGGGGCGGGCAATGTAGGGCGCATCCGGGAACATTTCTTTCAGCTCGGGCACCAGCGGGCCGTTCGGGCCTTGCTCGAAGCTGGTGGTGAGGATGGTTGGCAGGCCGAAGAACTTGGCCAGGTCACCCAGGGCCAGCACGTTGTTCTTGAACTCGTTGGGCGAGAAGTCCTGCACCAGCGAGATCAGGCCGGTCTGGTGGTCCACCAGCAGGACCACGGCGTCGTCTTTGTTCAAGCGCTTGTAATCAGGTTGGCTCATGGGGTGACTCCTTGGGTTGGGATGACGGGCCGGCACTGTCCGCAAGGGGCTATACCGGTGGATAGATACGGCTTAAGAAATGGCCTGCGCCTGTCGCCAGGCCTTGGGCGGCTGGCCAACCAGGCGGCTGAAGGCGCGGGTGAAATGGGCCTGGTCGCAAAAGCCGCATTCCAGGCTCACATGGGTTATCGGCGCTTCGGTGACGAGCAGACGCTTGGCCTTTTCCATGCGTGCCAGCAGGCGCCAGGCCTGGGGCGAAAGGCCGGTATTGACCTTGAAGGCGCGGGAGAAGTGGCTGCGGGTGAGGTTGCATACGCTGGCGATCTCGATGATCGACAGCGAACTGCGCAGCATCAGTTCCTTGGCCTGGCGCAACCGCGCGGGCGTCAGTGCGCCGGGGGTTTGCAGCGGCGCTTGGGGCATGCCGGGGTGCATGGCGACTCTCCTGTTGAATGCAGAAAGTCTCGCCCCCGGCACATGACAAAGTCCTGAGCCAAACCTGAATTATTCTTAATTGTGCGCGGCGGTATACCGTAAGATGCACGTTGTATTCAGCTACCGAGCGAAGAAGCATGCAGGTAAATGCTCACCGCACCGTGGCCATGGTGCTGTTCAACGATGTGCTCTTGCTGGATGTGACCGGGCCCATGGATGCGTTCGCCATCGCCAACCGTTTTTTGCCGGCAGAGCGGCAATACCGGCTGCTCACCCTGGCCGAAGGGCAAGCAGCGGTGCGCGGCTCCTGTGGTCTGAAAGTGGTGGCCGACCTGCGCCTGGAAGACTTGCCGGACGCCGTCGACCTGTTGCTGGTGCCCGGCGGCCCTGGCGCGTATGACATTGCCTTGCCAGCGCTGGAGCGCTGGTTGCCACGGGCGGTGCACAGCGCCAAGCGCTTTGGTGCCATTTGTACCGGGGTGTTCCTGCTGGGCCGGGCGGGGTTGCTGGACGGCTACCGCTGCACCACCCACTGGAATTACGTGGAGCGCCTGGCGCGGGCATTTCCTCAGGCCAAGGTCGAGACCGAGCAGATCTATGTGATCGACCGCTGCCTGATTACTTCGGGCGGGATCACTGCGGGTATCGACCTGGCGCTGGCGGTGGTGGCCGAGGACCACGGCAAGGCGCTGGCCCTGGAAGTGGCCAAGGTGCTGCTGGTCGCCCGTCATCGCCAAGGCGGGCAGACCCCGTACGGGCCGTTGCTGGCGGCGGTGCCGCGTGATGATTCGCCGATTGCCCGGGTACAGGCGCACATCGTCGACCATATCGAGCAGGCGTTTACCGTGCAGAAGATGGCCGACCTGGTGGCCATGAGCAGCCGTAATTTCGCCCGCACGTTCCAGCGCGAGGTGGGGATAACGCCGTTGCAGTACCTGCAGAATGCGCGGATCGACCGGGCGCGCAAGCTGCTGGAAGGCAGCGACCTGCCGTTGAAGGTGGTGGCGGCGCAGTGCGGGTTTGGCAGTGACCGGCATATGCGCAAGGTGTTCTGCGAGCGGATTGGCATGACGCCGGCGCAGTATCGGGCGCAGTTTGGTGGCGATGGATAGTTAGATCTGCGCTGCCTTCTTCGCGGGCATGCCCGCTCCCACAGAGATAACACAGGCCTGAAGGGTTGTGCCGTACTTGTGGGAGCGGGCGCGCCCGCGAAGAGGCCGACACAGGTTGTCTCATTCTTCGGGACAATCTTTCTCCCTGAAAGCAGATTGTCTACCACCCCCTCATTCCCCAGAATTGTCGGCCAAACTGTTCAAACGCTGCCCCGGCAGCTCATGGAGTACGAGCCAATGCCACACGAAGGCAGCCTTCTGCAAACCGCCGTCATCTTCCTGCTCGCCGCAGTCCTCGCCGTCCCCCTGGCCAAACGGCTGCAGCTAGGCGCCGTACTCGGCTACCTGCTCGCAGGCGTTATCATTGGCCCGCAGGCACTGGGCCTGATCCGCGACACCGAAAGCGTGGCGCACATTTCCGAGCTGGGCGTGGTGCTGCTGCTGTTCATCATCGGCCTGGAACTGTCACCCAAGCGCCTGTGGCTGATGCGCAAATCAGTGTTCGGCGTCGGCACCGCCCAAGTGCTGCTGACCGGCGCGCTGATCGGCGCCATCGCCCTGTTCGGCTTCAGCCAGACACTGCCAGCAGCCATCGTACTTGGCCTGGGCCTGGCGCTGTCTTCCACAGCCCTCGGTCTGCAGAGTCTGGCTGAGAGCAAGCAGCTGAATGCCCCACACGGCCGCCTTGCCTTCGCCATCCTGCTGTTCCAGGACATCGCCGCCATCCCGCTGATTGCCTTGGTTCCATTACTGGCCGCCAGTGGCCCGGACACCAGCCACGGCGACAGCCTGCAACACGGCTTGAAGGTATTCGCCAGCATCGCCGTGGTCATCATCGGCGGCCGCTACCTGCTGCGCCCGGTGTTCCGCACCGTGGCCCGCACCGGCCTGCCCGAAGTGTCCACCGCCACCGCGTTGCTGGTGGTGATCGGCACCGCCTGGCTGATGGAAGAAGCCGGTGTTTCGATGGCTTTGGGGGCGTTCCTCGCCGGCTTGCTGCTGGCCGACTCGGAGTACCGCCACGAGCTGGAATCGCAGATCGAACCGTTCAAGGGCCTGCTGCTGGGGCTGTTCTTCATCAGCGTCGGCATGGGCGCCAACCTGCGCCTGTTGCTGGAAATGCCGCTGGTGCTGCTGGGTTTGACCCTGCTGCTGGTGGCGGTGAAGCTGGTGCTGCTGATTGGCGTCGGCCGCCTGGCCGGTGGCCTGAACAGCGCCAGCGCCCTGCGCTTGGGCATGGTGCTGGCTGCCGGCGGCGAGTTCGCCTTCGTGGTGTTCAAGCTGGGCAAGGACCAGGGGCTGTTCGACACCCAGACTTACGACCTGCTGCTGATGACCATCACCCTGTCCATGGCCATCACCCCACTGCTGATGCTGGGCTGCGCCCGCGCCCTCAAGCGCCCGCAGCCTGTGCGGGAAGTGCCTGAGCAGTACAAGCAGATCCAGACGGATACGCCGCGGGTGGTGATCGTCGGCATGGGCCGCATGGGCCAGATCGTTGCGCGCATCCTGCGGGCACAGAAGATCCCGTTCATCGCCTTGGAAACCTCGGTGGACACCATCGAAATGACCCGCATGTTCGAACAGGTACCGGTGTTCTACGGCGACCCGCTGCGCCCCGAAGTGCTGCATGCGGCCAAGGTGGGTGAGGCGGAGTACTTCATCATCACCATCGATGACCCGGAAGCTGCCATTCATACGGCTGAACGCGTGAAGCGCCTGTACCCGCACCTGAAAGTGCTGGCCCGGGCACGTAACCGCCAGCATGTGCACAAGTTGGTGGATGTGGGTGCAGAGCCGATTCGCGAGATGTTCTACTCCAGCCTGGAGATGACCCGCCGGGCATTGGTAGGGTTGGGCTTGAGCGATGAACAGGCGGCGGACCGGATTGCGCGGTTTACCCAGCATGACGAGGAAGTGCTGGTGGCCCAGGGGCAGGTGCGCGATGACAGGGCCAAGGTGATGCAGACGGCCAAGGAGGCGCGGGTGGAGTTGGAGCGGTTGTTTGATTCGGATGCGGATTGAAGGCCTTTGGCGTACGCCTTGA
>NZ_BCBJ01000038.1:0-26122 GCF_001320605.1 Pseudomonas sp. NBRC 111133
TCCGAGGATTTATCCTACACACCGTGTCGACGCCCGTCTGATTATCCGTGGAAGCCCTGCTCTCTAGGCTGACCGGGTCGCTATCGGTTCAGCGATCGGGTGTGGAAACCCGGCAGGTAATCGGAACAGCTGTCTTCATGGCAGTTGCACGCGGGAGGCCGTATGGCCTGCCGGGGTTCCGATAGCCCGGCTTTCCACCCCGCGTGCAGCCGCCACCCTTCGCGTGGAAACGGATGGTGCTGGCCAACCTCTATCGGAGTTTGGCTATGAAAAAGATTGTTCCGGATCCCCCCCTCCCCGACACCACACAACGCCCTTTCAGCCGCTGCGATGCCGGCCATCCCCCATTGTTCACCGTGAACCCAGGCGTCTCCGCCCACGACGCCTTGGTACATGTCGCCCAGTACCTGCGCGGTGCCTATGACTGTTGCTATAAAGCCCTGGAGCATCTGGATGACACGGGCAAAAGCCTGTTCTGGAACAACCTGAATGCACTCGAAATGGCAGAAGGGTTGGTTGAGGCATTGCTGGATGGGATTGAGTCACAGCCCATGAATTGATGTTGCCTGTGCCGGCCCTTTCGCGGGTTTACCCGCGAAGAGGCCGGTACAGCAAACAAAAAAGGCCGGCTCCCTACAGAGGGAACCGGCCTTTATGCGTACTGCTACTGATTAATTACTTACCCGCAGTCAGCGCGTTGTAGCTAGTCATTAGGTTGCGATAATCCGGAATGTGGTTGGAGCACAGCGCCGCCAGCCCTTCGATATCGTTGCGCCAGTCGCGGTGCAGCTCACAGGCCACGCCAAACCAGGTCATGAGCTGGGCACCCGCCCGGCTCATGCGGTCATGGGCTGCATCGCGGGTCATCTCGTTGAAGGTGCCGGACGCATCGGTCACCACAAACACATCGAACTCTTCTTCCAGGGCAGCCAGCGCTGGGAAGGCTACACAAACCTCAGTCACCACACCGGCAATGATCAGCTGCTTCTTGCCGGTGGCCTTCACCGCCTTCACGAAGTCTTCGTTATCCCAGGCATTGATCTGGCCAGGGCGAGCGATGTACGGCGCATCCGGAAACAGTGCTTTCAGCTCTGGCACCAGTGGGCCGTTGGGGCCTTGCTCGAAGCTGGTGGTGAGAATGGTCGGCAGGTTGAAGAACTTGGCCAGGTCAGCCAGGGCCAGCACGTTGTTCTTGAACTTGTCCGGCTCGATGTCGCGCACCAGCGACAGCAGGCCAGCCTGGTGGTCTACCAGCAGTACGGCAGCGTCGTCTTTGTTCAGGCGGTTGTAGGTGAATTTGCTCATGGTCTGTGCTCCTAAGGTTTTTGAATTTTTCAGCTATTCGGGGTGTTTCGCGTTGATGGGCACAGATTAAAATCATCACCTTTGCTGCACTAGACTGCGAAAACCGCCCTTAGCGTTCCGTTTGGAGAACGATCATTGGAAGACCTCAATTCCCTCTACTACTTCACCCAGGTTGTAGAGCACGGTGGTTTCGCCCCGGCAGGCCGAGCGCTGGACATGCCCAAGTCAAAGCTCAGCCGGCGCATCGCCGACCTTGAGGACCGCCTGGGCGTGCGCCTGCTGCACCGCACCAGCCGCCACTGCTCGCTCACCGAAATCGGCCAGGCCTACTACAACCGCTGCCTGGCCATGCGCGTGGAGGCCGAGGGCGCGGCGGAGATCATCGAGCGCAACCGCAGCGAGCCGCGCGGGCTGGTGCGTATCAGCTGCCCCACCACCCTGCTCAACTCCTGGGTCGGGCCGATGCTGACCCGCTACATGCTCAAGTACCCGCAGGTGGAGCTGTTCATCGAAAGTACCAACCGCCGCGTCGACCTGTTGCATGAGGGCTTCGACATTGCCCTGCGGGTGCGCTTTCCACCGCTGGAGAACACCGACATGGTGATGAAGGTGCTGAGCAACAGTACCCAGTGCCTGGTGGGCCAGCCGCAGTACCTGAAGCAATTGCCCAAGGGCTTCGATCCGCAGCTGCTCGGCACGCTGCCGAGCCTGCATTGGGGCAGCGCACAGCGTGAGTACCAGTGGGAGCTGTTCCAGGGTGAAGACAGCAGCCGCAGCATTGTCATCCCGCATAGGCCGCGCATGGTGACTGACGATTTGTTTGCCCTGCGCCATTTCGTGGTGGCTGGGGTGGGGATTGCGCATTTGCCGCGAGTGGCGGTGCGCGAAGACCTGGCTGCGGGGCGGTTGGTGGAGTTGATACCCGACTGGCATCCGCGTTGCGGCATCGTGCATGCCATTTTTCCATCGAGGCGGGGGTTGCTGCCTTCGGTACGGGCATTGATTGATCATCTGGCTGAGGAGTTTGCCATCAGCGACATGGCTTGAGTGTTGGCCCGCGAAAGGGCCGGAACAGCCAAAACAGATCCCAGCACACCCTTACAAGACCCCTGGCCTATCCTTGCTCCACAGTCCCGGATCACCCCCCGGAGCCCCCCATGATCCGCGCCACTCACGGACCAGGCCGCGCCCTGCTCGCCACCCTCGCCCTCTGCCCCGCACTCAGCCAGGCCGACGAACCCGGCTGGTCGTTGCTCAGCCGCAACTACTTCCTGCACAGCGACTTCCGCTCGCCCTCTGCCAGCGGCCAGAACTACCGCCAGGAATGGGCCCAAGGCTTCATCGGCGAGGTCCGCTCGGGCTTCACTGAAGGCACGGTTGGCGTGGGCATCGACGCCCACGGTTTTCTTGGCCTGAAGCTCGACGGCGGCCGTGGCCATGCCGGCACCGGTTTGCTGCCACGCGACAGCAATGGCCGTGCCGAATCCGACTACTCCAGCGCCGGCGCGGCGCTCAAACTGCGCCTGGGCAACACCCAGTTGCGCTACGGCGAAATGAACGTGGAAACACCGGTGTTCGACACCGGCGACAAGCGACTGCACCCGGAGTACGCCACCGGCTGGTTCGTGCAGAACACCGACCTGCCCGACTGGCGCCTGCAAGCCGGGCGTTTCACCGCCTTCAACAACCAGGACAACAGCTCCACCCACGACGACTTCAGCGGCTACGGCGCCACCACGCACAACCGGGCCATCAGCGTGGCCGGTGCCTCCTTCGCACCCGACGGGCCGTTCGGCGCGGCATTGTATGCCGGGCAGCTGGAGGACACCTGGCGCCAGGCCTACCTCAACCTGAACCTGGCCGAAGGCAACTGGCGCGTGGACGGCAACCTCTACAAAACCCGCGACACCGGCAGTGCCAGCGCCGGAGCCATCGATACTCTCGCCTACAGCCTGCTGGCCAAGTACAGCTTCGGCGCCCAGGCGCTGAGCCTGGCCTACCAGAAGGTCGAGGGCGACACCCCGTTCGACTTCGTCGGCGGCGACTCCATCTACCTGGCCAACTCGATCAAGTACGCCGACTTCAACGGCCCGGGCGAGCGCTCGTGGCAACTGCGCTACGACCTCAACTTCGCCACCCTCGGCGTCCCCGGCCTGAGCCTGATGGGCCGCTACGTCAGCGGCCGTGGCATCGACGGCAGCCATGCACCCACGGGTGGCGCCTACGTGGGCCAGTACGGCGATGGCGGCAAACACTGGGAACGCGACATCGACCTGAAATACGTGGTGCAGTCAGGCGCCGCCAAGGACCTGAGCCTGTCGTTCTCCCACGTCAGCCACCGTGCCAACCAGGCCCAGGCCGGCGATGACATCGACCGCATCTACCTGATCATCGAATACCCACTCAAAGGCAGCTTCTGACATGAGCACATCCCCTTCAGGCGCCTGGAGCCCGTTGCGCAATACCACCTTTCGCATGCTGTGGATCGCCACCATCGCCTCCAACATCGGCACCTGGATGCACGAGGTGGGCGCCGGCTGGTTGATGACCACGCTGTCGGCCAGCCCGCTGCACGTGGCGCTGATCCAGGTGGCCGGCTCCCTGCCGATGTTCTTTCTGGCCCTGCCAGCGGGCGCAGCGGCGGATATCGTCGACAAGCGCCGCTACCTGTTGCTGGTGCAGCTGTGGATGTCTGCCGTGGCCGTGGTGCTGGCAACCCTTACCCTGCTCGGGCTGATGAACGTGACCTTGCTGCTGCTGCTGACCCTGGCACTGGGCATCGGCACGGCGCTGATGATGCCGGCCTGGAGTGCGCTGACGCCGGAACTGGTAGGCAAAGAAGACCTGGCCAACGCGGTGGCCATCTCCAGTGTCGGCATCAATGTGTCCCGCGCCATCGGCCCGGCCTTGGCCGGCGTGGTGGTGAGCCTGGTCGGCCCATGGCTGACCTTTGCCCTGAATGCCATTTCGTTCGCCGGGGTGATCCTGGTGTTGTTCCTGTGGAAGCGCGAGGTGAAGGAGCCGCTGCTGCCAGCCGAGCGCTTCGTGGGCGCCATGCGCACCGGCCTGCGCTTCGCGCGCAGTGCCAAACCCTTGCAGGCTGTGCTGTTGCGGGCCGTGGCGTTCTTCTTCTGTGCCAGCGCCGGCACCTCGCTGCTGCCGCTGATCGTGCGCGGCGAAATGCACGGCACTGCTGCCGACTTCGGCCTGCTGCTGGCGGCCATCGGCATTGGCGCGGTGGCCGGCGCCACCCTGCTGCCGCGCCTGCGCGAACGCATCAGCCGCGACCGCCTGGTGCTGTTCGCCAGCCTGCTGTATGCGCTGTTCCTGCTGGCGCTGGCGCTTGTGCGCAACTTCTATGTGCTGCTGCCGGCGATGCTGCTCAGCGGGGCGGCGTGGATCGCGGTGCTGTCCAACCTGCAGGTGGCGGCGCAAACCTCGGTGCCGGCCTGGGTGCGGGCGCGGGCGTTGTCGGTGTACATCCTGATCTTCTTTGGTGCCATGGCGTGTGGCGGGTTGCTGTGGGGCACGCTGGCCAGCCATGCGTCGATCACCTTGAGCCTGCTGCTGGCGGCGGGTGGCTTGGCCCTGGGTACATTGCTGACCTGCAAGGTGACCCTGCCGGAAACCGAAGCCGAAGAGCTGACACCGTCGTTGCATTGGCCCGTGCCGGTGCTGAACGATGACATGGACAAGGAAAGCGGGCCGGTGATGGTGACGGTGGAGTATCACATCGACCCGGCCAAGGCCGAAGCCTTCCAGCTGGCGGCGCGGGAGTTGGAAGCCATGCGCAAGCGCAATGGGGCACTGTCCTGGGGATTGATGCGCGACAGTGCAGACCCGGCGCTTTGGCTGGAGTTTTTCTTCGAAGAGTCGTGGCTGGAGCATTTGCGGCATCACCATCGGGTGACCCGGGGTGAGCTGAAGATCGAGGCGCGGGTGCGGATGCTGCAGACGGATGGGGTTGAAGTGAAAATTCGGCATCTGCTGGCAGGCGGGGAGCACAAGGCTCACCACTGATGTTGGCTTTTCCGGCCTCTTCGCGGGCAAGCCCGCGATGAGGCCAGTACTGAAGGAGTAAAAAAAGGGGCCAGAAACTGGCCCCTTCTTCACATCAGCTCAGCTTAGAAAGCAAAGCAGGAACAGCCCAGCGCCCCCCAGAAGCCCTGGAAGTCATTGACCGGCACACTCGATTTACGCGCTTTGTCATGACTGTGCGCATGTACCCCGCACGGCCCCGAACACTGATGCACGGCTGCCGCCAGCGATGGCGTACCCACGCGCCAGTGCCCTGGCACCTTGGCCACCGGCGACCATTCCGGCAGTACCGGCACCTGTGGCGGGCCCAGCTTGTCGAATTCGGCAGCGCCGTACACCACCTTGCCATCGACAATGGTCAGTACCGACTCGATGCCCTTGATCGCCTCTTCATCAACGCTGAAGAAGTCCAGCGACAACGCCGCCAGGTCAGCCAGCTGCCCCACCTTGATCTGGCCTTTCTTGCCCTGCTCGCTGGAGAACCAGGCACTGCCCTGGGTGAACAGTTGCAGCGCGGTATCGCGGCTCAGGCCTTCCGGGTAAAGCTCCATGCCGCCAACGGTCTTGCCGCTGACCAGCCAGTACAGCGAAGTCCATGGGTTGTAGCTGGACACGCGGGTGGCATCGGTACCGGCACCGACCGGCACGCCCATGTCGAGCATGCGCTTGATCGGCGGGGTCTGTTCTGCCGCCTTGGCGCCGTAACGGTCGACGAAGTATTCCCCCTGGAAGGCCATGCGGTCCTGAATGGCGATACCACCGCCCAGGGCACGCACGCGCTCGATGTTCTGGGGGGTGATGGTTTCGGCGTGGTCGAAGAACCACGGCAGGCCGTTGAACGGGATGTCGCGGTTGACCTTCTCGAACACGTCGAGCATGCGCGTGATGGATTCGTTGTAGGTGGCGTGCAGGCGGAACGGCCAGCGCTGCTCGACCAGGTGGCGCACCACCGGTTCCAGTTCTTCTTCCATGGTTTGCGGCAGGTCCGGGCGCGGTTCGAGGAAGTCCTCGAAGTCGGCGGCGGAGAACACCAGCATTTCGCCGGCGCCGTTATGGCGCAGGAAATCGGTGCCGCTGTGCAGCTTGACGCTGGAGGTCCACTTCTTGAAGTCGTCCAGCTCTTCCTTGGGCTTCTGGGTGAACAGGTTGTAGGCGATGCGCACGGTCAGCTGGTTATTGTCGGCCAGCTCCTGGATCACCGAGTAGTCGTCGGGGAAGTTCTGGTAGCCGCCGCCAGCGTCGATGGCGCTGGTCAGGCCCAGGCGGTTGAGTTCACGCATGAACTGGCGGGTGGAGTTGACCTGGTATTCCAGCGGCAGCTTCGGCCCTTTGGCCAGGGTGGCGTAGAGGATCATCGCGTTGGGGCGGGCGATGAGCATGCCGGTCGGGTTGCCGAACTTGTCACGCTGGATCTCGCCACCCGGCGGGTTCGGGGTGCTCTTGTCGTAGCCGACGGCCTTCAGCGCTGCGCGGTTGAGCAAGGCGCGGTCGTAGAGGTGCAGCAGGAACACCGGGGTATCGGGTGCAGCCTGGTTGATTTCTTCCAGGGTGGGCATGCGTTTTTCGGCGAACTGGAACTCGTTCCAGCCTCCCACCACACGTACCCACTGCGGGGTTGGCGTGCGCGCAGCCTGGTCCTTGAGCATGCGCAGGGCATCAGCCACCGACGGCACGCCTTCCCAGCGCAGCTCCAGGTTGTAGTTCAGGCCACCGCGGATCAGGTGCAGGTGCGAGTCGTTCAGGCCGGGGATGACCGTGCGCTGCTTGAGGTCGACGATTTGCGTGGTGGCGCCCTTGTGGGCCATGGCCTCGGCGTCGTTACCCACGGCGATGAAGCGGCCATCCTTGATGGCAACGGCGGTCGCAGTAGGCTTTTCGCGGTCAACGGTGTGCAGTTTGCCGTTGAACAGAATCAGGTCGGCGGTCATGGAACCTCCTTGGGTGGATGCGTGAGCGGAACCGGCTTGGCCGGTGAAGGGCAATGCGGACCAGAGCGCGCCGGCGGCACCGAGCACGGTGCTGGTGGCGAGGAACTGGCGACGGGTCTTGTCGTTGCGGTCCTGGGACATGGTGTTCTCCGTCTCTGGGTTCGGCAGCAGCAGGCGCAACTGCGGAGCATGCCGGTTGACGCTGGGTCAGGGCTTGGATGGATGTGCGGTGGGCTGTAGAAGGTTAGCCCTGATCAACATTTGTGCTGCCAGGGCTGGCCTCTTCGCGGGTAAACCCCCGAATGCCTCCCGCAATTACCGCTGGAGAAACGCCAGCAAATCCTCATTCAGCTGCTGCGCATGGGTCACCGCAAACCCGTGTGGCGCACCGGCATACACCTTCAGCTCAGCCCCGCGAATCAGCTCTGCCGCCTGCTTGCCGGTGGTTTCGAACGGCACGATCTGGTCGTCGTCGCCATGAATCACCAGCGTCGGCACATCGACCTTGGCCATGTCCGGGCGGAAGTCGGTTTCGGAGAACGCCGTCACGCAATCCAGGGTGCCCTTGATCGAGGCCATCAGCGCGATGTTCAGGGTTTGCGTTTGCACGCCCTGGGACACCTGCTGCCCATGGTTCAGGCCATAGAACGGCGTGGCAAAGTCGGCGATGAACTGCGCGCGGTCGGCACGCAGGCCGGCACAGATACCCTCGAACACTGACAGGTCGACACCCTCAGGGTTGTCGTCGCGCTTGCCGAATACCGGCGTCACAGCCCCCAGCAACACCAGCCCGGCCACCCGCTCGCTGCCGTGGCGGGCGATGTAGCGGCTGACATCGCCGCCACCCATCGAGAAGCCCACCAGGGTCACATCACGCAGGTCGAGGTGTTCGATCAGCTGGGCAATGTCGTCGGCAAAGGTGTCGTAGTCGTAACCGTTCCACGGCTGGCTCGAACGGCCGAAGCCCCGGCGGTCGAAGGCGATGGTGCGGTAGCCGCGGCTGGCCAGGAACTCCATCTGCGAATCCCACATGTCGGCATCCAGCGGCCAGCCGTGGCTGAACAGCACGGGCTTGCCGCTGCCCCAGTCCTTGAAATAGATCGAAGTGCCATCGTGGGTAACAAATGTGCTCATGTCGGTATCTCCTTGAAGGTGTCGAGGTGAAGGCGTGGCTCAGCCGC
This sequence comes from Pseudomonas sp. NBRC 111133, assembly GCF_001320605.1. NCBI lineage: Bacteria > Pseudomonadati > Pseudomonadota > Gammaproteobacteria > Pseudomonadales > Pseudomonadaceae > Pseudomonas > Pseudomonas sp. NBRC 111133. The sequence goes on from NZ_BCBJ01000038.1 coordinate 8,453, forward strand.
GCAGCCAGTTGGCGCAGCGGCGGGTTACCCAAGGCATGATGTAGAACACCACGGGCAGGATGACGAACAGGTTGACGATGAGATTGCCGGTGATCGGGCCGCCCAGCTGCGGGAAGCGTGCGAACAGCGGCGCCAGCAGTTGCGGAATGACCATGGTCATCGGGCAGATCACCAGGTAGGTCAGCAGCGCCTGCTTCCAGCGAGGCGGTTGTGAAACCGGGGTGCTCGAAGCGGTGTCGATCACCTGGTGTTGCAGGCATACGGTCACCACGTCGCGGTTGTCTTGGGTTGCGGTGTTCATCGGCGTTCCTTGGGATGAGCTTGCCCGCATCCACTGTGCAACGGTGAACGGGCGGAGGATTGGATGGGTGTGCTGCCCTTGGCGGGCACCGACTGCCGGTGCCCGGGGCGGTTTGGCTTACTTGCCAGCGTTGAAGGCGTTGTAGCTGGTCATCAGGTTGCGGTAGTCCGGGATGTGGTTGGAGCACAGCGCGGCCAGGCCTTCGATGTCGTTGCGCCAGTCGCGGTGCAGCTCACAGGCCACGCCGAACCAGGTCATCAGCTGGGCGCCGGCCTGGCTCATGCGGTCGTGGGCTGCGTCGCGGGTCATGGCGTTGAAGGTGCCGGAGGCATCGGTAACCACGAACACGTCAAACTCTTCTTCCAGGGCCGACAGGGCCGGGAAGGCTACGCACACTTCAGTCACCACGCCGGCGATGATCAGTTGCTTCTTGCCGGTGGCCTTCACGGCCTTGACGAAGTCTTCGTTGTCCCAGGCGTTGATCTGGCCTGGGCGGGCAATGTACGGGGCGTCCGGGAACAGGGCTTTCAGCTCGGGAACCAGCGGGCCGTTGGGGCCTTGTTCGAAGCTGGTGGTGAGGATGGTCGGCAGGTTGAAGAACTTGGCCAGGTCGGCCAGGGCCAGCACGTTGTTCTTGAATGCGTCCGGCTCGATGTCGCGGACCAGAGACAGCAGGCCAGCCTGGTGATCGACCAGCAGGACAGCGGCGTCGTCTTTGTTCAGGCGGTTGTATTTGAAGTTGTTCATGGGGTAGCTCCTAAGGGTTTTGATGTTCAGTAAGTGGGGTGTTTCGCGTTGATGGGAGAAGATTAAAACCATCACCTTTGGAGCGGTAGATAGCGGTTTTTGGCTTTAGCGTTCTGTTTTAAGAACGATAGATTGGTGTTGGATTTGCTGGCCTCTTCGCGGGCTCGCCCGCTCCCACAGGGATCGCACCAGATTCAAAACCAGCGCAGTACCTGTGGGAGCGGGCAAGCCCGCGAAGAGGCCGGTACAGGCTTTCATTGCTTGCCCGGCAAACCTGCTCTATTACTACCCACAGCCCTCCCTCACCCCCGAGACTTCCATGCTGGCGTTCATCCAGTCGTCCCCGTTGTTGCTCGGTACTGCCCTGCTCCTGCTCGACCTCGTGCTCTGGCAACTCATCCCTACCCAGCGCCGCGCCTGGCGCATCGGCACGCGCCTGGTGATCTTCCTGCTGTTCAGCTCGGTGCTGGTAGCCGCCGGCTTGAGCCCGCTGCAACCACCACCCTGGCCCGACGATGTCTCGCGCAACCTCATGGCCACGGTATTGGCCATTGGCTGGTGGCTGTTTGGCGCACGCACGGTCACGGTGGTGTTCGGCCTGCTGCTGGTCGCCCGTGGCAGCCATGGCGGGCGGTTGTTGCAGGATGTGCTGGGGGCATTGATCTTCCTGGCCGCCGTGGTGGCTGCCGCCGGCTATGTGATGCAGCTGCCGGTGAAAGGCCTGCTGGCAACTTCCGGGGTGATGGCCATCGTCATCGGCCTGGCGCTGCAGAGCACCTTGGCCGACGTGTTCAGCGGCATCGTGCTGAACACCACGCGGCCCTATCAGATTGGCGACTCGATCTCTATCGACGGCACCGAAGGCAAGGTGCTGGACATCGACTGGCGCGCCACGCGCCTGCTGACCGGCACCGGCAGCCTGGCGGTGATCCCCAACTCGGTGGCGGCCAAGGCCCGGCTGCTCAACCACAGCCGCCCGGCCGATGTGCATGGGGTATCGATCAGCGTGGTGGTGCCGGCCAAGGTGCGGCCCAAGCGAGTGTTCGATGCACTGGAAAAGGCCCTGCAGGGCGTCAGTGCCATTCTTGAGACCCCAAAGCCGAAAGTGACGGTGAAGGCCTCGACACTGGAATCCGTGGAGTACGAGGCCAGCGGTTTCGTGGCCGATGCAGGCGCCAAGGGCGACGCACGCAACCAGCTGTTCGACCTTGCGCACCGCCACCTGGAGGCCAGCGGCGTGATGTGGAACGTGGACCTGGCCCTGCCGCCGCGCAGCCGTCAGCGCGAGGTACTGGACGAGGTGCGGGTGTTCCGCTCGTTAAGCGATGAAGAGCGTGATGCGCTGAGCCAGCGCATGACGGCAGTGGAGTACCTGGCGGATCAGGTGATCCTGGGCGTTGGCGAGCATTCCGATCACCTGTTGGTGATTGGCAGCGGGGTCATCTCGGCATCGGTGCGCGATGGCGACAAGTTGGTCGAAGCAGGGCGCATGGGGCCGGGTGAGGTGCTGGGGATCGAGGGAATCATCGATGAAGAGGATTCGCTGGCCGAGTTCCGCACGCTGACCAGCTGCGTGCTGTACCGGATCGACAAGGAGCAGGTGAAGAGCTGTTTGCAGCAGCGTGGCGAGGTGCAGACGGCGCTGAGCAAGTTGCAGCGGTTCCGGCGCCAGAGCCGGGAGTCGTTGTTGCTGCAGAAGCCCGCGCTGATCAAGAAGGGCGGCTTCCTTAGCTGGTTGCACAAGTAAGCCTGTGCTGACCCTTTCGCGGGTAAACCCGCTCCTACATGTCCACCATTGCCCTCTCGGGCGGTGAAAGCCCTTGTAGGAGCGGGTTCACCCGCGAAGAGGCCATTACCTACAACACAACTCTCAAGCATTGCCCCGCGTGGTACAGCGAGAAGCCGGACTCGTAGAACGCCGTGCGCAGCGATGGCGCGCTCACGCCGCTCATCGGCGAGAACGGAATCGGCAGGCTATCCGCCTCCCCCTTCAGCAGGAACTCGGCAAACGCCCGGCCAATCACGGTGCCGGTGGTGTTACCACGCCCGTTGTACCCGGTCACCGCCACCAGCCCCGGCGCCGGCTCAAACAGGCGCATCAGGTGATCGGGGGTGAAATCGATGCAGCCCGTCCAGTGCATTTCCCACTCGACCTTGCCCAGCTCCGGGTAGTAGTGGCTCTGGATCCGGTCTGCCCAACTGCGGACGAACCACGACGGCTTGTTGTCGACCCGGCCCAGGCTGCCGAGCAGCAGACGGCCCTGGTCGTCGCGGCGGATGCTGCTGAGCACAGTGCGGGTGTCCCACGAGCCTTGACCATGCGGCAGCACCTTGTCGGCTGCTGCGCCCTGCAACGGCTTGGACGCCACCTGGTAGTAGTACCCACGGAAAAACTGCTTCTGAAGGTTGCTCCAGTCGCCTTCGGTGTAGGCACCGGTGGAAATCACCACCTTGTCGGCGCGCACCGAGCCACGTGCGGTCTTCACCCGCCAGGCATCGCCGTCACGCTCCAGGCCTTCGACCGAAGACTGCTGGAACAGCTTGCCGCCCAGACGCGCCACGGCAGCCGCCAGGCCCTGGGTGTAGCCCATGGGGTTGATGGTGCCGGCGCGGCGGTCGAGCAGCGCGGCGGAAATCTTGTTGGTACCGCAGTATTCCTGGCACTGGGCGCCGGTCAGCAGCTCCACGTCGGCACCGCGGCGGCGCCATTGTTCGTGGCGGGCCTCAAGGTCGGCGATGCCGGAGGCGTTGTGCGCCATGTGCAGCGTGCCTTTGTGCTGGGCCTGGCAGTCGATGCCCAGGCGCTCGATCATGGCGAACACTTCAGCCGGGGCTTCGCCGAGCACTGTGTTCAGGCGGCTGCCCTGCTTCTGGCCGAGGGTGGCCTCGACGTCGTCAGGGCGGATCCAGGTACCGGCGTTGACCAAGCCCACGTTGCGCCCGGAGCCGCCGTGGCCGACCTTCCAGGCCTCCAGCAGGATCACCGACTTGCCCTGTTCGAGCAGGTGGATGGCTGCAGACAGGCCGGTAATGCCGCCACCGATCACGCAAACATCGGCCTTGTGCTCACCGGCCAGGGCCTGGGCGGCTACGGTCGGTTTGCTGACGAATTCCCACAAGCATTCTTGACGCAGTTCGGACATGGCCCGGCTCCAGCAATTTGTTCTTGTTTGGGGCCGCGTTAGGGCCCATTCGCGGGCAAGCCCGCTCCCACAGGAGGTACACAGGTTTCGAACTCTGTGGGGACCTGTGGGAGCGGGCTTGCCCGCGAACCGGGGGCTGAGCCCCCGGCCATGCAGCATCAACCCATCAGTCGAACACAATACCCTGCGCCAGCGGCAGCTCGCGCGAGTAGTTCACGGTGTTGGTCTGACGACGCATGTAGCCTTTCCAGGCATCCGAACCCGACTCACGACCACCGCCGGTTTCCTTCTCGCCACCAAACGCACCGCCGATCTCGGCGCCGCTGGTGCCGATGTTGACGTTGGCGATGCCGCAGTCGCTGCCCGAGGCACTCTGGAAGCGCTCGGCCTCACGAATGTCGGTGGTGAAGATGCACGACGACAGGCCTTGTGGCACTTCGTTGTTCAGGCGCAGGGCCTCTTCGAAGTCGTCATAGGCCAGCACGTACAGGATCGGGGCGAAGGTTTCGTGGCGCACCACGTCGCTCTGCGCCGGCATTTCGGCAATGGCAGGCGACACGTAGTAGGCATTCGGGTACTGGTCGGCCAGCTGACGCTCGCCGCCAAACACCTGGCCGCCTTCGTCGCGGGCCTTGGCCAGCGCGCCTTGCATGGCATCGAACGACAGTTTGTCGATCAGCGGGCCGACCAGGTTGTCCTTGCGTGGGTCGCCGATGCGCACTTTGCCGTAGGCGGCTTTGACGCGGGCAACCACTTCGTCCTTGATCGAGCGGTGCACGATCAGGCGGCGCAGGGTGGTGCAACGCTGGCCAGCAGTACCCACAGCCGAGAACAGGATGCCGCGCACGGCCAGGTCCAGGTCGGCGCTCGGGGCCAGGATCATGGCGTTGTTGCCACCCAGTTCGAGGATGCTGCGGCCGAAACGGGCAGCAACACGTGGGCCCACTTCACGACCCATGCGGGTGCTGCCGGTGGCGCTGACCAGCGGCACGCGCGGGTCGTCGACCATGGCTTCGCCGGCTTCACGGCCGCCGATAACCAGTTGGGCCAGGCCAGCCGGGGCATCGCCGAAGGCTTTCAGGGCTTTTTCGAACAGAGCCTGGCAAGCCAGGGCGGTGAGCGGGGTTTTCTCAGAAGGCTTCCACACCACCGAGTTACCGGCCACCAGGGCCAGGGCGGTGTTCCAGGCCCAGACGGCAACCGGGAAGTTGAAGGCGCTGATCACGCCGACCACGCCCAGCGGGTGCCAGGTTTCACGCATGTGGTGGCCTGGGCGCTCGGAGGCGATGGTCAGGCCGTACAGCTGACGCGACAGGCCAACGGCGAAGTCGCAGATGTCGATCATTTCCTGTACTTCGCCCAGGCCTTCCTGGGTGATCTTGCCGGCTTCGATCGATACCAGCTCGCCCAGGTCAGCCTTGTGCTCACGCAGCACTTCGCCGAACAGGCGCACCAGTTCGCCACGGCGCGGGGCCGGCACGGTGCGCCAGGCTTCGAAGGCGCTTTGGGCCTGGTCGATGCGGGCGATGGTCTCGGCCTTGCCGAGCAGTTTCACCGAGGCGATCTGGCTGCCGTCGATCGGCGTGTGAACAGGGTAGTCGCCCTGGGTGTAAGCCTCGGCGGCAACGCCAAGGCGCTCGAGCAATCCAGCAACCATTTGTGCTTCTCCTACATCGGGTGATGGGGTGGAAAAATGATGTGGATCAGTATTAATCCGATCACATAGGTACAACAAACGACCTTTATTCCGCATATCATTCCGTCAGGTAATGATTCGAGCCGCAGAGACCGCTATGTCCAAACGCCTGGTGCCCTCCATGACCGCCCTGCAGTGCTTTGAAGCTGCAGCCCGCCATTTGAGCTTTACCCGTGCCGCCGAAGAGCTGCACCTGACCCAGAGTGCGGTCAGCAAGCAGGTGGCGCAGCTTGAAGACATGCTGCGCCACCACCTGTTCCTGCGCATTCGCCGGCGCCTGCAACTGACGCCGGCCGGCAGCCTGTACCTGGCCGAGGTCAACAAGATCCTCACCCAGGTGGACATGTCCAGCCGCTACGTACTCACCTACGGCGAGCAGACCGAGATATTGAAGGTAGCCACTCAACCGAGTTTTGGCGTGCGCTGGCTGATCCCGCACCTGAAGGGTTTTGGTAAGCGGCACAGCAATATTCACCTCGATATCCGCAACGAGATGGAGCCGTTTGCCCTGTTGCAGGGCTCGGCGGACGTGGTGTTTTTCTATGGCCAGGGTACTTGGCCGGGTGCCACCTGCGTGGAGCTGTTCCGCGAAGAGGTGGTGCCGGTGTGCGCGCCGGAGCTACTGGCCGGGCGCACGCTGGGCGATGCCGCAGAGCTGGCCGACCTGGTGCTGTTGCAGAGCACGTCGCGGCCGGAGGCGTGGCATGAGTGGTTCCTGGAGCAGGACCTGCAAAGCGTCAGCGCTTACCACGGGCCACGCTTCGATACGTTCTATATGGCCTTGAGCGCGGCGCAGGCCGGGTGCGGGGTGGCGCTGGTGCCACGTTACCTGGCAGCGAAGGAGCTGGCCGAGGGGAGTCTGGTGGTGCCTTGGAACCATGCGATGCGCAGTGCCGGAGCGCATTATCTGGCGTATGCCGAGCATGCGGCGGAGGTGCCCAAGGTAAGGGCATTGGTGGAGTGGATTCACGAGCAGCTTCAGGCTTGAGGGCCTCTTCGCGGGCGAACCCGCGAAAGGCCTCTCAAGGTCGATCAAAAAAGGAATGACACACTCACTTTTTTTCGCTTGTGAGCCAAGTGCATTCCCAGCTTTCATGTAAGCGTCCGAACCCAACCAGGAAGCTAGCGATGCCCGCCCACGATTTCGTCAGCCCAGACAGCATTCGCGCGCAGTTCTCTGCCGCCATGTCGCTCATGTACAAACAGGAAGTGCCCCTGTACGGCACGCTGCTGGAGCTGGTGAGCGAAATCAACCAGCAGGTCATGGCCCAGCAGCCCAAGGTTGCCGAGGCCCTGCGCTGGACCGGGGAAATCGAGCGACTGGACCAGGAACGCCATGGCGCCATCCGCGTTGGCACCGCCGAAGAGCTGGCCACCATCGCCCGCCTGTTTGCCGTCATGGGTATGGAGCCGGTCGGCTACTACGACCTGAGCTCTGCTGGCGTGCCGGTGCACTCCACCGCCTTCCGCGCCGTGCATGAACAGTCGCTGCATGTCAGCCCGTTCCGTGTGTTCACTTCGCTGCTGCGCCTGGAGCTGATCGACAACCCGCAACTGCGCGAGCTGGCACAGGGCATCCTGGCCAAGCGCCAGATCTTCACCAGCCGCGCCCTCGAACTGATCGCCCAGAGCGAGCGCGATGGCGGGCTGAACGCCGCAGATGCCGGTGCGTTCGTGCAGGAAGCGTTGCACACCTTCCGCTGGCACCATGACGCCACCGTCACCGCCGAGCAGTACCAGCAGTTGCACGACCAGCACCGCCTGATCGCCGATGTGGTGGCCTTCAAGGGCCCGCACATCAACCACCTGACCCCACGGACCCTGGACATCGATGCGATCCAGGTCGGCATGCCGGCCAAAGGCATCCCGCCGAAGGCCGTGGTCGAAGGCCCACCTACCCGTCGTCACCCGATCCTGCTGCGCCAGACCAGCTTCAAGGCCTTGCAGGAAAAGGTCGCATTCAGCGACCAGCAGGGCAGCGAAGGCAGCCACACCGCCCGTTTCGGCGAGATCGAACAACGCGGCGCGGCGCTGACGCCGAAGGGTCGCCAGCTGTACGACAAGCTGCTCGATGCCACCCGCGCGGCCCTGGGTGGCGCACCGGCCGAGGCCAATGCCGAGCGCTACATGGCGCTACTGAAAGACACCTTTGCCGAGTTCCCGGACGACCTGGCGCAGATGCGTGAACAGGGCCTGGCATACTTCCGCTACTTCGCGACCGAGAAAGGCCTGGCTGCGCGTGACCAGGAAGGCCGCCCGACCACCCTGCAAGGGCTGATCGACGCAGGCCATGTGCACTTCGAGGCGCTGGTGTACGAGGACTTCCTGCCGGTGAGCGCGGCGGGCATCTTCCAGTCCAACCTGGGCGACGATGCGCAGGCCGAATATGGCAGCAATGCCAACCGCGATGCCTTTGAGGCGGCGTTGGGGTTGCAGGTGCAGGATGAGCTGGCGCTGTATGCGCAAAGTGAACGCCGGTCGTTGCAGGCCTGTGCTCAGGCACTGAACCTGGGCTCTATGTAAGGCATTGCGGCCTCTTCGCGTGTAAACCCGCGAAGAGGCCGGTACATGTGATCAGAGGGACGGCAGGATTTCCACATCCGGCAAATCCATCGCCGCCACCTCGTCTGCCAGAAAATCACTCAACCGCCGCAACCGCTCGCCACCCGGCCGGGTACGTGGCCATACCAAGTAGTAGTCCATTCCGCTGGGCACTGCTGTCGGCCAGGGCAGGCTCAACCGCCCCTGCGCCACATCTTCGGCCACCATCAGCAAATCGCCCATGGAAATCCCGTAGCCACGCGCAGCGGCGATCATGCCCAGTTCCAGGGTGTCAAACACCTGCCCGCCCTTGAGCGAAACCTTGTCGCTCAACCCCATGCGCTCCAGCCACTCCCGCCAGTCGCGCTTGTCCACCGTGGGGTGCAGCAGCTCGATAGAGGCCAGTTGGTGCTCGTCCCAAGGTCCTTTTTCCAGCAGATCTGGCTCCCCCACCGGTATCAGCAACTCCGGGAACAGCTTGCGCACTTCCCAGTCCGGCGGGAACACTCCGTCGCTGAGCAACACCGCGCAATCGAACGGCTCCTGGTTGAAGTCCACATGGTCAACGTCCATCCAGGCACTGGTCAGCTGTACTTCATTGCCTGGCTGCAGGTGACGGAAACGGCTCAAACACGCCAGCAACCAGCGCATGGTCAGGGTCGAGGGGGCCTTCATGCGCAGGATGTCGTCTTCACCGCGCAAGGTATCGCAGGCCCGCTCCAGCGCCGCGAAGCCTTCGCGAACGCCTGGCAGCAATACCCGTGCGGCCTCGGTCAGTTGCAGGTTGCGGCCACTGCGCACGAACAGGCGGCAGGCGAAGTGATCCTCCAGCGTGCGGATATGCCGGCTGACCGCGCTCTGAGTGATCGACAGTTCCTCACCGGCACGGGTGAAGGAACTTAGCCGTGCGGCGGCTTCAAATGCGCGAAGGGCATACAACGGAGGAAGCTGACGAGACATGAGGCACCTGCCATACGGGGCTGTGGAGCGGATCACCAAGAAGCATATATACATGAGTCAGACTCATGCCAATGATCGCTTTTATCCTTTTGTGCAAAGTTGACCAAAGCCTCAGAATCGCCCTTCGTTCATCACCTCAGGAAGAAGGACAGCCCTCATGCACGTCGCGCCCACCACAGAACTCAAGGCTTTGCTGCGCCTGGCCGGGCCGCTGATTGCCTCGCAGTTGGCGCACATGCTCATGGTGCTGACCGACACCCTGATGATGGCCCGCATCAGCCCGCAGGCCCTGGCCGGTGGCGGTCTGGGTGCAGCCAGCTACTCGTTCGTGTCGATCTTCTGCCTGGGTGTGATCGCCGCAGTCGGCACCCTGGTGGCGATTCGCAAGGGCGCCAACGATATCGAAGGTGCGACCCGGCTGGCGCAGAGCGGCCTGTGGCTGGCCTGGGGCCTGGCGCTGTTCGCCGCGCTGGTGCTGTGGAACCTGGAGCCGGTGCTGCTACTGTTCGGGCAAAAGCCCGAGAACGTGGCCTCGGCGGCCGAATTCCTCACGCTGCTGCCACTGGCCCTGCCCGGCTACCTGACGTTCATGGCGTTGCGCGGTTTCACCAGTGCGCTGGGGCGCTCGACCCCGGTGATGGTCATCAGCCTGATCGGCACGGTGCTGAACTACCTGTTCAACGTGGCGCTGATCGAGGGCATGTTCGGCCTGCCCAAGCTGGGCCTGATGGGCATCGGCCTGGTCACCGCAGTGGTGTCGATGGGCATGGCTATCGCGCTGGCGCTGTATATCCGCTGGCACTCGGCCTATGCCGCCTACCCACTGCGCAAGGGCCTGTCGCGCCCGTCGCTGCCAGCACTGCGCGAGCTGTGGCGGCTGGGGCTGCCAATTGGCGGTACCTACATGGTGGAAGTGGGCCTGTTCGCCTTCGCCGCGCTGTGCATGGGCGTGCTGGGCAGTACCGAGCTGGCCGCGCACCAGATCGCCCTGCAGATCGTGTCCACGGCGTTCATGGTGCCGACGGGGCTGTCGTATGCAGTGACCATGCGGGTGGGCTTGTATTACGGCGCTGGCAACCTGCTGGCGGCGCGCAGCGCCGGGCGCGTGGGCATTGGCTTCGGGGCCATGATCATGTTTGCCTTCGCCGCGCTGTTCCTGCTGCTGCCCGAGGCGCTGGTGGGGCTGTTTATCGACCGTAACGACCCGGCTTTTGCTGCGATCTTCCAGGTGGCCGTGCAGTTGCTGATGGTGGCGGCGTGGTTCGAGCTGTTCGATGGCATGCAGACGATTGCCATGGGCTCGATCCGCGGGCTGAAGGATGCCAAGACCACCTTCCTGATTGGGCTGGTGTGCTACTGGCTGGTGGGGGCGCCGAGTGCGTGGCTGTTCACCTTTACCTTGGGCGGTGGTGCGGTGGGAATCTGGTGGGGCTTGGCGCTGGGGCTGGCGTGTGCGGCGGTGGCGCTGACGTTTGGCTTTGAGTGGCGGATGAAGCGGTTGCTTGTGAAGGCTGAGGTGCGTGCAGGGGCTGCTGCTTCGGCCTGACGTCAGGGCCTCTTCGCGGGCACGCCCGCTCCCACAGGATTGCGCGGCCCCTGTGGGAGCGGGCGTGCCCGCGAAAGGGCCCTAACGCACAGCATCCAGCTGACGGCCAGGCACCTTCAGCAGAAAATCGATCAACTCCCCCACCGGCAGCGGCTTGCTGACCAAGAAGCCCTGCACCTGGTCACAGCCAAACCCACGCAACAATGCCAGCTGCTCTTGACTCTCCACCCCCTCGGCGACCACTTCGAGGTTGAGGTTGTGCGCCAGGTTGATCATGGCATGCACCAGCTTGCGGTTTTCCTCGCGCATTTCCATTTCGGCCACAAAGCTGCGGTCTACCTTGAGCAAGGTGATCGGCAAGCTGTTGAGGTGCACGAACGAAGAAAACCCGGTACCGAAATCGTCCAGGGAGAAACGCACACCCAGGCGGCCAAGGGCGTCCATGGTCTGGCGCACCAGCTCGTTGCGGCGCATGACTGCCGTTTCGGTCAGTTCGAACTCCAGCCAGCGGGCATCGACACCGTGCTCGAGGATCAGGCGGCTCAAGGTGGCCAGCAGCTGGCTGTCCTGGAACTGGCGGAAGCTCAGGTTGACTGCCATGTGCAGCGGCTCCAGGCCGCGCTCGCACAGCACCTGCATGTCACGCAGGGCACGGGAGATGACCCAGTAACCCAGCGGCACGATCAGGCCACTTTGCTCGGCCAACGGCACGAACTCGCTGGGCGGCAGCAGCCCGCGCTCGGCATGGCGCCAGCGCACCAGCGCTTCCAGGCCGACAATTCGGCCATCGGCCAGGTCTAGCCTCGGCTGATAGTGCAGCTCCAACTCATCACGGCGCAGGGCGCGGCGCAGCTCGCTTTCCAGGTCGGCCAGGCTACGGGCGTTGCGGTTGATGCGCTCGTTGAACACATGGAAGGTGCAGCCTTGGCTGCCCTTGGCCTGGCGCATGGCGATGTGGGCGTGCCACATCAAAGGGTCGGCCCCCGCTTGGGCGCGGGCATGGGCCAGGCCCAGGCTGCAGCCCAGCAGCAGGCTTTCGCCGTCGATGAAGTAGGGTTCGGCCAAGGCTTCGACGATACGTTCGGCAATCCATTCGGCGCGGTTGGCGTCGCGGCGGGTGTCGATCAGCAGGGCAAACTCGTCGCTGCCCAGGCGGGCCAGCTGGTCACCCGCCTCCAGCTGGTTTTGCAACCGCGCCACCACCTGCAGGATCAGCCGGTCGCCGCTCTGGTGGCCGAGGGCATCGTTGACGTGGCGGAAGTTGTCCAGGTCCAGGTGGCCCAAGGCAACGCCACGGCCTTCGTTTTCGGCCAGGCGCGCAGTCAGCAAGGCCTGGAAGCCTTGGCGGTTGGCGATGCCGGTCAGGGGGTCCTGCTCAGCCAGGCGCTGCAAGGTGGCCACCAACACACCACGCTCACGGACATGACGCAGCGAGCGGCGCAAAGTATCGGCATTGAGCTGGCCGCGTACCAGCCAGTCGCTGACGGCCGTGGGCGCCACCTCGGGCTCGTGGTCGAGCAGCAGGATGGTCGGCAGGTCGCAGCGCCCGGGCACGGGCTGCTGAGCCGGGGTTGCCAGCACCACAGCCTGGCGATCATTGCTGAACAGGCTGTCGACGGACTCCCAGTTCGGGGCGGTGAGCAGCACGGCGCTGCCGCTCAGGGCAGGCATGCAAGCGTGCAACAAGGCGGCCCATTCCGGCTCATCAGCCAACAGCAGCAAACGCAAAGGTTCGACAGGCGTGGACAAGCGGACTCCTTAGGGCTTCACGGTGCAACGATAACTGGCGGGTATGCTACTGCATTTAATGAAAATGATTTTCACTTTTATACATGTTTTTTTACGAGCGTAGCATCCCGACGTATTTTGTCGTGCATCCTGCTCGAAACGAGCCGAACCGGCAAATATGATTTTTTCAGGTACTAGGATTAGTCCCGCTAATAGTAGGCCGGACAAAAGTCTGACTCAGACGTCAGACGGTCGCGCCATAACGGCCCCATGCCTGTTAGAATGCGCGGCTATTTTCTGGCGACCCCCGGTTTCTAGCATGTCCCGACTCAATCCCCGGCAGCAGGAAGCCCGTGACTACGTCGGCGGCCCTCTTTTGGTGCTCGCCGGTGCAGGTTCGGGCAAGACCAGCGTGATCACGCGCAAGATTGCCCACCTGATCCAGAACTGCGGCATCCGTGCCCAGTACATCGTGGCGATGACCTTTACCAACAAGGCCGCGCGCGAGATGAAGGAACGTGTCGGCACCTTGCTGCGTCCGGGGGAAGGCCGCGGCCTTACGGTGTGTACCTTCCACAACCTGGGCCTGAACATCATCCGCAAGGAGCACGAGCGACTGGGCTACAAGCCGGGCTTCTCGATCTTCGACGAGTCCGACATCAAGGCGTTGCTGTCGGACATCATGCAGAAGGAATACTCCGGCGACGACGGCATCGACGAGATCAAGAACATGATCGGTGCCTGGAAAAACGACCTGATCCTGCCACCCGAGGCCCTGGAAAAGGCGCGCAACCCGCGCGAGCAGACCGCCGCCATCGTCTACACCCACTACCAGCGCACGCTCAAGGCGTTCAACGCGGTGGACTTCGACGACCTGATCCTGCAACCGGTCAAGCTGTTCCAGGAGCATCCTGAGGTGCTGGAGCGCTGGCAGAACCGCGTGCGCTACCTGCTGGTGGACGAATACCAGGACACCAACGCCAGCCAGTACCTGCTGGTGAAGATGCTGATCGGCATGCGCAACCAGTTCACCGTGGTGGGCGACGACGACCAGTCGATCTACGCCTGGCGCGGTGCCCGCCCCGAGAACCTGATGCTGCTCAAGGAGGACTACCCCTCCCTGAAGATCGTCATGCTGGAGCAGAACTACCGCTCCACCAGCCGCATCCTGCGCTGCGCCAACGTGCTGATCGCCAACAACCCACATGCGTTCGAGAAGCAACTGTGGAGCGAGATGGGCGTCGGCGACGAGATTCGCGTCATCCGCTGCAAGAACGAGGAAGCCGAGGCCGAGCGCGTGGCCATGGAAATCCTCACCTTGCACCTGCGCACCAACCGCCCGTACAGCGACTTTGCCATCCTTTACCGTGGCAACTACCAGGCCAAGCTGATCGAGCTGAAGCTGCAGCACCACCAGGTGCCGTATCGCCTGTCGGGCGGCAACAGCTTCTTCGGTCGCCAGGAGGTCAAGGACCTGATGGCGTACCTGCGCCTGCTGGTGAACCCGGACGATGACAACGCCTACCTGCGCGTCATCAACGTGCCACGGCGCGAAATCGGCTCCACCACCCTGGAAAAGCTCGGCAACTATTCCACCGAGCGCGGTATTTCGATGTACGCCGCCAGCGAGGAGCTGGGCCTAGGCGAGCACCTGGATGCCCGCTACACCGAGCGCTTGCAGCGCTTCAAGCATTGGCTGGACGGGGTGCGCCAAAAGGTTGCCCTGGAAGACCCGATTGCCGCGCTGCACGAGATGATCCGCGACATCGACTACGAGAACTGGATCCGCCAGCAGACCGCCAGTGACAAGGCTGCCGAGTTCCGCATCAGCAACGTCTGGTTCCTGGTCGACGCGCTGAAGAACACCCTCGAGAAGGATGAAGAGGGTGACATGACCATCGAGGACGCCATCGGCAAGCTGGTGCTGCGCGACATGCTCGAGCGCCAGCAGGAAGAGGAAGAGAACGCCGAAGGTGTGCAGATGATGACCCTGCACGCCTCCAAGGGCCTGGAGTTCCCCTACGTGTTCATCATGGGCATGGAAGAGGAAATCCTCCCGCACCGCTCCAGCATCGAGGCTGACACCATCGAAGAGGAACGCCGCCTGGCCTACGTGGGCATCACCCGCGCACGTCAGACCCTGGCCTTCACCTTCGCTGCCAAGCGCAAGCAGTACGGTGAAATCATCGACTGCACGCCCAGCCGGTTCCTCGACGAACTGCCACCGGACGACCTGGCCTGGGAGGGCCTGGACGATGCACCGGTCGAGGTGAAAGCCGCACGCGGCAACAACGCCTTGGCCGATATCCGGGCAATGCTCAAACGCTGATCAACCATTACTCTTTAATTCTGCCGCTTTTAGCGGCCACCTTTGTTACATCGAGGAATACCACAGTGGAAGCACTGCATCAGAAGATTCGCGAAGAAGGCATCGTGCTTTCCGATCAGGTTCTCAAAGTCGACGCGTTTCTCAACCACCAGATCGACCCTGCGCTGATGCAGCTGATCGGTGACGAGTTCGCCCGCCTGTTCGCTGACGCGGGCGTGACCAAGATCGTCACCATCGAAGCCTCGGGCATTGCCCCGGCGGTGATGACGGGCCTAAAGCTGGGCGTGCCGGTGATTTTTGCCCGCAAGCACCAGTCGCTGACCCTGACCGAGAACCTGCTGACCGCCTCGGTGTATTCCTTCACCAAGCAGACCGAAAACACCGTGGCCATCTCGCCGCGCCACCTCAACAGCAGCGACCGCGTGCTGGTGATCGACGACTTCCTGGCCAACGGCAAGGCGTCGCAGGCGCTGATCTCGATCATCAAGCAAGCCGGCGCCACCGTGGCTGGCCTGGGTATCGTGATCGAGAAGTCGTTCCAGGGCGGCCGTGCCGAGCTGGACAGCCAGGGCTACCGCGTTGAATCGCTGGCCCGGGTGAAGTCGCTGGAAGGCGGAGTGGTGTCCTTCATCGAGTAAGGCCGCAACGCGATCCCTGTGGGGCCGGGTTCACCCGCGAATGCGATGGTGCGCTCACTCAAGCATTCGCGGGTAAACCCGCTCCCACAGGGGCCAATAACCCCTAGGGTTCATTTGGTTGTCGCCAACCCCGCCAGCAGCAACCGCTGGTAAAGCTCTTCCTTCAGCCCATTCGGCTGATCCAGCCGCATCCGCGCCAGATGCCCCTCATACCCCTCCGGCCCCGGCGCATCCAGCGCTGCCTTGCCCAGTTCAAGCACCTCGCTCAGCTTGAACTTGCTCTTCAACCAGTTCAGCGCCCGCAACAAGTCCCGCTCTTCGGCGGTAAAATCCGTTCCCATCGGATACTCCGGAAACAACCGCGCATGCCGTGCCCGAATTGCCTCCAGCCGCTGCGGTGTGTTGTCGGTAAACCGCGCATCCAGCTGGAAATCCCTGGCCAGTTTGCCGGCCTCTTTAGCCTGCTCGATCAGCCCCTGCTGGAACCGCGAATCACACACCGCCAACAACCGCGCAATCACCTCGCTGTCGGTCTGCCCGCGTAGGTCGGCAATGCCGTACTCGGTCACCACGATATCGCGCAGGTGTCGGGGGATGGTGCAGTGGCCATAGGTCCAGAACAGGTTCGAGGTCACCTCCCCACCCGCCTCGCGCCAGCTGCGCAACAGCAGGATCGAGCGCCCGCCTTCCAGTGCATGGGCCTGGGCGACGAAGTTGTACTGCCCACCCACGCCGCTGAGCACACGACCATCTTCCAGCTGATCGGCCACCCCGGCGCCGAGCAACGTCATGCCGAACGCCGTGTTGATAAAGCGGGCATCACGTCGCTGCTGCCGTTTGAGTTCCTCCTGCCCGTACAGCTCGTTGATGAAGCTGATACGGGTCATGGCAAACCGTGCGCGCTGCTCAAGCGGCATCTCCCTTAGCCGCTGGTAGAACGCATGAGGCCCGAGGAAAAAGCCACCATGCAACACCGGCCCCTGCTCATCGGCCGAGCGCCGTAGCAAGCCAGCTTCGGCCAGCACCAACAGGCCGTTAACGAACATTTCGCTGCAGCCGTACAGGCCTTCGGCAAAAGTCTTTAGCCCCCCTTCCCGCTCAATCAGCGCCTGCCACGGGCCGATATCCAGCTCGTCGAGCAAGGCCCGGTAGCCTGCGTTGTCGCCCTGGCGCGCCAGCAACGCTGCAGCGACTGCATCCCCCATGGCACCGATGCCGACCTGCAAGGTGCCGCCGTCACGCACCAGCGTGCTGGCGTGCAAACCAATGCAGTGGTCCTGGGTGTTGACCGGCATGTTCGGCGTGGAGAACAACCGGCGCTGCTCGGCTTGATCGATCAGCAGGTCGAACGCATCGATGGGCAATTCCGCATCGCCGGGCATGTACGGCAGTTCGGTATGTACCTGGCCGAGCATGAGGATGGTTTCGCCGGCCGCGCGGCGCTTGGCGATCATTGGCAGCAGGTCGAGGGTGATGTCGGGGTTGCAGGCCAGGCTGAGGTGGACGGGCTTCTCGGGCGTGGCCGCGACCAGTTGCGCGATCAGGTTCAGGCCCTTGGCGTTGATGTCACGGGCGGCGTGGCTGTAGTTGCTGCTGATGTAGTCCTGCTGGGCCGATTCGCTGTGCAGGAGGCTGCCGGGCTGCATGAAAAACTGCTCTACGCGGATGTTTGGTGGCAGGCTGTCGTTGCGCAGGTCAGCGAGGTAGGTGAGGTCTTCGTAGTCGGCGAAAACGCGCTCGACGAAGGGTTCGAGAAAGCGCCGTTGCAGGCCATCGCCCAGTGGCGGGCGGCCGAGGGACAACGCGGTGTAAATGGTCAGCTGTCGCTCGGGCAGTTCGCGCACCCGGGCGTAGAGGGCGTTCACGAAAGCGTTGGGTTTACCCAGGCCCAGGGGCAGGCCCATATGGATATGGGCTGGCAGCCGGGACAGGACCTGCTCGACAGCCTGGTCGATAGCGCAGAGGTGCATCGGGGCCTCCTGAGACATCCATGGGTTCAGGGGTTGGACATAGGCCTGAACTGATTGGTTGCCTGTGCCGG
>NZ_BCBJ01000039.1:0-6859 GCF_001320605.1 Pseudomonas sp. NBRC 111133
CCCCTTTCAGGTCGTCATCCGAGCAATCTGCGCAGGTGCCCTTCGGCGGCATGGCGTTGATGCCGGTAATGGCCTTGGCCAGGATGCCATCCAGCCCGCCCTGGTGGTCGGCGCGTTCTTTCCACGCGGCGGTGTCGCCAATTTTCGGCGCGCCGAGCAGGCCGGTGCCATGGCAGGCATTGCAGTGCTTGGCGATGATGTCATCCGGCGTTTTGGCGCCCCCGCCCCCCGCCGCTGCAGCCACTTCCATGCCTTTGCATTCCTGGCCCTGGACACACACCTGGCCTACCGGCTCCAGGCGCTTGGCAATGTCGTCGTTGGTCGCAGCGGTTGCGCTCATTGCCCAGAGGGCGAATACGGCTGCTGGTACGGCCAGCATCTTCTTGATTTGGTTCACGCGAACACCCTCATGGTGGCTAATCACGCTCGCGGCCACGGAACGGCGAGCGTTGAAAAGTATAGCGGGAACCCAGAGGCCGTGAAACGACCCTACACAGGAAAGGGGTATTGCCGAATCAATGCACTGCGCTGGATCAAAAGTTTGAAGGCGTCGCTGCACTGATCAACCGCGCCGGCTGGTCGAAGGGGTTGCGAAAACGGTGCGGGCGGGTGCTTTCGAAGTAATAGCTGTCGCCTTCTTCGAGGATGAAGATCTCGTTGCCGACCACCAGTTCCAGGCGGCCTTCCAGCAAGATGCCGGTTTCCTCGCCGTCATGGGTGAGCATTTCGGCACCGGTGTCGGCACCCGGCGGGTACACCTCGGTAAGAAAGGCGATGGCGCGGTTGGGGTGCGACTTGCCGACCAGCTTCATGGTCACCGCACCGTCCGAGATGTCGATCAGCTCGTGGGCCTTGTAAACAATCTGCGTGGGGCTTTCAGGTTCCAGCTCGACCGAAAAGAACTCGACCATGGACATGGGGATGCCGCTCAGCACCTTGCGCAGCGAGCTGATCGAGGGGCTCACACTGTTCTTCTCGATCATCGAGATGGTGCTGTTGGTCACGCCGGCACGCTTGGCGAGTTCACGCTGGGACAGGCCCTTGAGCTTGCGGATGGCTTGCAGTCGTTCGCCGACGTCCAAAGCTGGAGCCTCCTGAAACGGTGGAATGGGGGGTGGATGTGAACGATATCATGGCAATGCCGTTCAGTATTTACAACACACCGCCCCTCAACCTGTCCGCTTCAGCGTGTCATTCGCCGATGTAGTCCCGCGGCACGCGCTTCAGGTTGCAGAAGATCTGGTACGGAATGGTGCCTGCATGCGCGGCCACTTCGCTGGCCAACACCTGCTTGCCCCAAAGTTCCACCGGGCTGCCGACGGTGGCGTGCGGCACATCGGTGAGGTCGATGCTGAGCATGTCCATCGACACCCGGCCGATCAGCTGGGTGCGCTGGCCGGCCACCAGCACCGGGGTGCCGTTGGGCGCCTGGCGCGGGTAACCATCGGCATAGCCCATGGCGACCACACCGACACGGGTTGGCCGCGGGCTGACGAACTTGGCGCCATAGCCCACCGGCTCGCCGGCAGGCAACTCGCGCACGCTGATGACCCGCGATTGCAAAGTCATGACCGGTTGCAGGCGTTCGGCCTGGGCCTGGGCCACTTCGAACGGGGTGGCGCCATACAGCATCAGGCCTGGGCGTACCCAGTCGCTGGGCGCTTGTGGCCAGCCCAGCACGCCAGGGGAATTGCGCAGGCTGCACTCGGCGGCCAAGCCCTGGCGGGCGGCCTCGAACACGGCGATCTGCTGGGCGGTGGCGTCGGCATCCAGTTCGTCGGCGCGGGCGAAGTGGCTCATCAATACGATGCGCGCCACCTTGCCGCTGGCCAGCAGGCGCTGGTAGGCGTCGTGGTAATCCTTCGGATGCAGGCCGACACGATGCATGCCGCTGTCGAGCTTCAACCAGACAGTAAGCGGCTTGTGCACCTGGGTCTGCTCAATGGCTTCGAGTTGCCACAGCGAATGCACCACACACCACAGGTCGTGCTCGGCGATCAGTCCCAGCTCGCTGGCTTCGAAAAAGCCTTCCAGCAGCAGCACTGGGGCCTTGATGCCAGCGGCGCGCAGTTCCAGCGCCTCTTCAATGCAAGCCACGGCAAAACCGTCGGCTTCGGCCTCCAGGGCCAGGGCGCAGCGCACGGCGCCATGACCATAGGCGTCGGCCTTGATCACGGCGAGGGCTTTGGCACCGGTCAGTTCACGGGCCAGACGGTAGTTGTGGCGCAGGGCCTGGAGGTCTATCAGGGCGCGGGCGGGACGCATGGCGGCTGCCTTATGGTGGTTCGGGTTGAAATCGGTGTTGGATTCTTCGCGGGCAAGCCCGCTCCCACATGTACTGCACAGCTTTCAAAACCTGTGAAATACCTGTGGGAGCAGGCGAGCCCGCGAAAGCGCCGGTACTGGCGAACTTACTGCTGGTGAGCCGGCGCAGTCTGCCCGTGCTTGGCCACTTCCGGGCTGTTGCCATAACGGGAAATGTCCAGGCCTTCGGCACTGATCTGCGGCTTCTTGCGCGCAATCAGGTCGGCCAGCAGACGACCGGAGCCGCACGCCATGGTCCAGCCCAAAGTTCCGTGACCGGTGTTCAGGAACAGGTTGCGGAACGCGGTCGCACCCACAATCGGCGTACCGTCCGGGGTCGCCGGGCGCAGGCCGGTCCAGAAGCTGGCCTGGCTCAGGTCACCGCCGCGAGGATAAAGGTCGTTGACGATCATCTCCAGCGTTTCGCGCCGACGCGGGTTCAGCGACAGGTCAAAACCGGCGATTTCAGCCATGCCACCCACACGGATGCGGTTGTCGAAACGGGTGATCGCAACCTTGTAGGTTTCATCGAGAATGGTCGACGTCGGGGCCATGTCGCCGTTGGTGATCGGCACGGTCAGCGAGTAGCCTTTCAGCGGATAAACCGGGGCTTTGATGCCCAGCGGCTTGAGCATCTGCGGCGAGTAGCTGCCCAGCGCCAGCACGTAGCGGTCGGCGGTTTCCAGCTTGCCGTCGATCCACACACCGTTGATGCGGTCGCCAGCGAAGTCCAGGCGCTGGATGTCCTGGCCGAAGCGGAACTCCACACCCAGTTTTAGCGCCATGTCGGCGAGCTTGGTGGTGAACAGCTGGCAGTCGCCCGTCTGGTCGTTAGGCAGGCGCAGGGCACCGGCCAGGATGTCTTTTACACCCGCCAGGGCCGGTTCAACGCGGGCAATGCCGTCGCGGTCGAGCAATTCGTAAGGCACGCCGGACTGTTCGAGCACG
Source organism: Pseudomonas sp. NBRC 111133 (assembly GCF_001320605.1). Lineage (NCBI taxonomy): Bacteria > Pseudomonadati > Pseudomonadota > Gammaproteobacteria > Pseudomonadales > Pseudomonadaceae > Pseudomonas > Pseudomonas sp. NBRC 111133. Next base: position 3,253 of record NZ_BCBJ01000039.1, read on the forward strand.
GCAATGTCCTTGGCCGCGGCGTCTACCTGGGCCTGGGTACGGAACAGCTGGGTAGTGCCCAGGCTGCGGTTTTCGTAATTGATGCCGGTTTCAGCGCGCAGCTCGTCGAGGCAGTCACGGCTGTACTCGGACAGACGCACCATGCGCTCTTTGTTCACCGCGTAACGGCTGGCGGTGCAGTTGCGCAGCATCTGTGCCATCCACAGGTACTGGTCGACGTCGCCGGTGAGCTTAATGGCCAGGGGGGCGTGGCGCTCCAGCAGCCACTTGATGGCCTTCAGCGGCACGCCAGGTGCGGCCCAGGGCGAGGCATAGCCGGGCGAGATCTGACCGGCGTTGGCAAAACTGGTTTCCATGGCCACCGCCGGCTGGCGGTCGACCACCGTCACTTCGAAACCTTGCCGGGCCAGGTAGTAGGCACTGGCGGTTCCGATTACGCCGCTACCAAGTACCAGAACTCGCATCGTTATATCCCTCACACGCGGCACGCCGCAGACTTTTATTGAAATGGCATGAATAGGCGCAGTATAGGAATTTGAGACCAGTGCAATTCACTATATAAAAGCCTATTATTGGCGAGAATTCTCGGCAAAATCGCCTTTCACGGAGGGGCATCCCCTATGAGAACCCAGCACCAGAGCAAGCGTGAACTGGACAAGATCGACCGTAACATCCTGCGTATCCTGCAGAATGACGGGCGTATTTCCTTCACCGAACTGGGCGAGAAAGTTGGGCTTTCCACCACCCCTTGCACCGAGCGGGTTCGCCGCCTGGAGCGCGAGGGCATCATCATGGGCTACAACGCACGCCTGAACCCGCAGCACCTCAAGGGCAGCCTGCTGGTATTCGTGGAAATCAGCCTGGACTACAAATCGGGCGACACCTTCGAGGAGTTCCGCCGCGCGGTGTTGAAGCTGCCCCATGTATTGGAGTGTCACCTGGTGTCGGGTGACTTCGACTACCTGGTGAAAGCGCGTATTTCGGAGATGGCGTCGTACCGCAAGCTGCTTGGCGACATCCTGCTGAAGCTGCCGCATGTGCGCGAATCGAAGAGCTACATCGTGATGGAGGAGGTGAAGGAGAGCCTCTGCCTGCCGATTCCGGACTGAGGCTAGACCAGCACCTGGCGGGTAGTGGCAATGAACTGGTGGACCAGTTGCTCGGCGGCAGGGTCGATCATCGGTTCAGGGCCACGGCCACGCGGGCAGGCCATGCGCGGCGTGGTGCCGAACAGGCGGCAGATCATGGGCCGTTCTTCGTACACCGTGCAGCCGTTGGGGCCCAGGTGCACGCAATCCAGGCGCTCCAGGGCGGCGTCCTGCTCGGCCTGGGACTTGCGTGGCAGACGGGCCATTTCTTCCGTCGAAGTGGTGACCGGGCCGCAGCAGTCGTGGCAGCCGGGTTCGCACTCGAATGAGGGGATGAGTTCGCGCAGGAAATGGATCTTGTGGCGGTTGCAGGACATGGCGATATTCAGCGTAAACAATGGCGGGATTATAGGCCCACTGGCTCTGTGTAGGAGCGGCCTTGTGTCGCGAAAGGGCCGCAGAGCGGCCCCGGCAATATCTGCCGCGAAGCTGATAGCCTCGGGGGCGCTGCGCACCCCTTTCGCGACACAAGGCCGCTCCTACAATTAACCGCGCCAGACTGAAGGCCGGTTGCCCACCCCAAAGGCCGGGCTTATCCTCCCCCCCTAGCCCACCAGTCCTCAGGAACGAGCCAATGATCCACAGCGCGCAGCACGCCGCCTCCTACTACGCCGCCAGCAGCGCGCCGCACCCTGACCACGCCTTCCTGCAAGGTGACCACAGCGCCGATGTCTGCATCGTCGGCGGCGGCTATTCGGGCCTGAACACTGCCATCGAGCTGGCCGAACGCGGCTTCTCTGTCATCCTGCTGGAAGCGCGCAAACTGGGCTGGGGCGCCAGTGGGCGCAATGGTGGGCAGTTGATCCGTGGCGTTGGTCATGGCCTGGAACAGTTCCTGCCGGTAATTGGCGAGGAAGGTGTACGCAGCATGAAGCTGATGGGCCTGGAGGCTGTGCAGATCGTCCGCGAGCGGGTGGAAAAGCATGCCATCGCCTGTGACCTGACCTGGGGCTACTGCGACCTGGCCAACAAACCCGCCGAATTGCTGGGTTTTGCCGAGGACGCCGAAGCACTGCGCAGCCTGGGCTACGCGCATGAACTGCGGCTGGTCGGCAAGGACGATATCCACAGCGTGGTCGGTGCCGACTGCTATGTGGGCGGGCTGGTCGACATGGGCTCCGGCCACCTGCACCCGCTGAACCTGGCCCTGGGCGAAGCGGCCGTGGCCAGCCGCCTGGGCGTGAAGCTGTTCGAACAGTCCGAGGTTACCCGCATCGACTACGGGCCCGAAGTGCAGGTGCATACTGCCCAGGGTCGGGTGCGCGCCAAGACCTTGGTGCTGTGCTGCAATGCCTATCACAACGACCTCAACCGCGAATTAGGTGGCAAGGTGCTGCCTGCGGGCAGCTACATCATCGCTACCGAGCCGCTGGGCGAAGAACGCGCACGCGTGCTGTTGCCACAGAACATGGCGGTGTGCGACCAGCGCGTGGCCCTGGACTACTACCGCCTGTCCGCCGACAACCGCTTGTTGTTTGGCGGTGCCTGTCACTATTCAGGTCGGGACCCGAAGGACATCGCCGCCTACATGCGCCCCAAGATGCTCAAGGTGTTCCCGCAGCTGGCTGACGTGCGCATCGACTACCAGTGGGGTGGCATGATCGGCATCGGCGCCAACCGCCTGCCACAGGTTGGCCGCCTGGCCAGCCAGCCGAATGTGTATTACGCCCAGGCCTATTCAGGCCATGGGCTCAACGCCACCCACCTGGCCGCACGCCTGCTGGGCGAGGCGATCAGCGGCCAGGAGAGCGGGCGTTTCGAGCTGTTTGCCAAGGTGCCACACATCACCTTCCCTGGCGGCAAGCACCTGCGCTCGCCGCTGCTGGCATTGGGGATGTTGTGGCACCGGCTTAAAGAACTGGTCTAAGGCCTCAATCTTTCCAGAAGGGCTTACGCCCTTCTGTCCGGGCCTGCTCCCAGCTCAGCCCGACATCGCGCAGCTCGTCATCCGTCAACTGCAGCAGCGCCCTGCGGGTGTGCCAGCGATGCAGCATCAGCCCCCAACGCCCCAAACCCTCCGGCGCGTTGAATACCTTGGCCTGCTGCCCGACTTCCAGCTCCTTGGCCAACAGTTGCAAGCGCACATCGCTCATGCCACCCATCGCTGCATTCTCCCATTCGATTGATACCGTGGAGAAAGCATGCGCGTCGGCAGCACCGGCAATACAGATCCAATACAGCCTTATTATTCCCATACAGAATTGGCTGAAGATCGACTGAATGCTGTATTTTCAACCCAACTGTACCGGTCGCTATGCCAATGCAGCGCAGGAGTATGCCGTGACCCTCTACCTGAACCTCGCCGAACTGCTCGGCGCCCGCATCGAACAGGGCCTGTACCGCCCCGGCCAGCGCCTGCCATCGGTGCGCGCCCTGAGCGTGGAGCATGGCGTCAGCCTGAGCACCGTGCAGCAGGCCTACCGCACGCTCGAAGACAGCGGCATGGTCTCGCCACGGCC
>NZ_BCBJ01000040.1:0-8949 GCF_001320605.1 Pseudomonas sp. NBRC 111133
GCTACTTCGTCAGTGACCACCGCCTGCTGCCAGCCCTGCCCGCCGTCAGCCGCCCGGCCCAACGCCCGGTGGACATCTCGCAGTGGGAACAGGTGCTGGAATTGGTGCGCAGCACCCCACGCAAGGATGTGGTCCAGCTCGGCCGCGGCATGCCCGACATCGACAGCCCCACCCTCAAGCCGCTGCTGCGCAGCCTGGCGCAGTTGAGCCGGCGGCAGGACATGCCAGGCCTGTACTACGACAACATCCACGGCAACCTGGCCCTGCGTGAACAGGTTGCCCGGCTGGTGCTCGATTCCGGTTGCCGCCTGGGCCCGGCTGACCTGGTGATCACCACCGGCTGCCACGAGGCGCTATCGTGCAGCATCCGCGCCGTGTGCGAGCCTGGCGACATCGTTGCCGTCGACTCCCCCAGCTTCCACGGCGCCATGCAAACCCTGAAGGGCCTGGGCATGAAAGCGCTGGAAATCCCCACCGACCCGGTCACCGGCATCAGCCTGGAGGCGCTGGAGCTGGCTCTGGAGCAGTGGCCGATCAAGCTCATCCAGATCACCCCCAGCTGCAACAACCCGCTTGGCTACATCATGCCCGAGGCACGCAAGAAGGCCTTGCTGAGCCTGGCCCAGCGCTACGACGTGGCAATTCTGGAGGATGATGTATACGGCGACCTGGCCTACACCTACCCGCGCCCGCGCACCCTCAAGTCGTTCGATGACGATGGCCGCGTGCTGCTGTGCAGTTCGTTCTCCAAAACCCTCGCCCCTGGCCTGCGGGTAGGCTGGGTGGCCCCTGGGCGCTATCTGGAGCGCGTGCTGCACATGAAATACATCAGCACCGGCAGCACCGCCTGCCAGCCCCAACTGGCCATCGCCGACTTCATCGCCGCCGGGCACTATCAACCCCATGTCCGGCGTATGCGCAGCCAGTACCAACGCGGCCGCGACCTGATGAGCGACTGGGTGACCCGCTACTTCCCGGCGGGCACCCGGGTGAGCCGGCCCCAGGGCGGCTTCATGCTCTGGGTAGAATTGCCCGAACATTTCGATACGCTGCGCCTGAACCGAGCTTTACTGGAGCAGGGCGTTCAGGTGGCCGTCGGCAGTATCTTCTCGGCCTCGGGCAAGTTCCGCCACTGCCTGCGCATGAACTTCGCCGCGCGGCCAACGCCGCAGATCGAAGCCGCCGTGCGCAAGGTAGGTGAAACCGCCCTTCGTCTACTGGATGAAGAAAGCGCCGACGCGTAACTTTGCGCCGCCCGCGACGGTCCAACCCCCCAAAGACCTTGCTGCACAGGAAGATCCACCCTTGAGACTCCAGCGAGCCTTGCCTCTGCTGCTGGTACTGTCGTTTGGCCTTACCGGCTGCGCCAGCGTCAGTGTGCCCCGCGAAACCAGCCAGGCGTTACCCGCCAACGACTCGGCCTTCGGCCGCTCGGTGCTGCGCCAGGCCGCGCCCTACGGGGGGAGCTCGGGCTTTCGCCTGCTGCCCAACAGCAACGAGGCATTCCGCGCCCGTGCCGAACTGATCCGCAACGCCCAGGCAAGCATCGACCTGCAGTACTACATCGTCCACGACGGCCTCAGCACCCGCGCACTGGTGCATGAACTGCTACGCGCCGCCGACCGTGGCGTGCGTGTACGCATCCTGCTGGACGACACCACCAGCGATGGCCTGGACACCATCATGGGCACCCTGGATGCCCACCCGAACATCCAGATTCGCGTGTTCAACCCGCTGCACTTGGGCCGCAGTACGGGCGTGACGCGCGCCGTGGGCCGGCTGTTCAACCTGTCGCGCCAGCACCGGCGCATGCATAACAAACTCTTCCTGGTGGACAACAGCATGGCCATCGTGGGCGGCCGCAACCTGGGTGACGAGTATTTCGATGCCGAGCCCAACCTCAACTTCACCGACATAGACCTGCTGGGTGTAGGCCCGGTGGCTGAACAGCTTGGGCACAGTTTCGACCAGTACTGGAACAGCGCCCTGAGCCGGCCGATTACCGACTTCCTCTGGCGTGCTCCGGATGCCAATGACCTGCACGCCAGCCGCCATCGCCTGGAGGTGTCGCTGGCCGAAGCCAGAACCCGGCGCAAGGCCTTGTACGACCGCCTGATGGCCTACCAGTCGCAGCCGCGCCTGGATGTCTGGCGCAATGAGCTGATCTGGGCCCACGCCCAGGCGTTGTGGGATGCACCGAGCAAGGTGCTGGCCGATGACGAACCCGACCCACAGCTGTTGCTGAGCCAGCAACTGGCGCCGGACCTGGCCAACGTGCACCGCGAGTTGATCCTGATGTCGGCCTACTTCGTGCCGGGCGAACCGGGCCTGCTCTACCTCACCGGCCGCGCCGACGCCGGTGCTTCGGTGAGGCTGCTGACCAACTCGCTGGAAGCCACCGACGTGCCGGCGGTGCATGGTGGCTATGCGCCCTATCGGCGGGCCTTGCTTGAGCATGGCGTGCAGCTGTTCGAGCTGCGCCGCCAGCCGGGTGCGCCAGTACACACGCGCCTCAGCCTGCATGGCAGCAGCTCGGATTCGAGCCTGCACACCAAGGCGATCGTGTTCGACCGGCGCAAGACCTTCATCGGCTCGTTCAACTTCGACCCGCGTTCCGTGCTGTGGAACACCGAGGTAGGCGTGCTGGTGGACAGCCCGGAGCTGGCCGAATACACCCGCGAACTGGCCCAGCAAGGTATGGCACCTGCGTTGAGTTACCAGGTGAAACTGGTGGGTGACAAATTGGTTTGGGCGACCGAGGACAATGGCCAACGGCATATACTGACCTCTGAGCCGGGCGGGATGTGGCGGCGGTTCAATGCCTGGATCAGCAAGGCCGTTGGCCTGGAGAAGATGTTGTAGCAACGATCTTTGGGGGCCGCAGAGCGGCCCCCAAATTCCATCAGGCAGACACTGCCTCGAAAGCCCCACGCCGCTGGGTCAACACCACCAGCCCGGCAGCCCCGGCAGCCATCAGGAACAGCAATGCATGTCCGCTGATCCACTGGCTGCCGGCCCCCGCCAGCAACGGCCCGAGCAGGCAGCCAATACCCCAGAGCTGCGCCACATGGGCATTGGCCCTTACCAGCTCATCATCGCGATAACGCTCACCGATCAGCACCAGCGACAGGGTGAACAAGCCACCGGCACTGGCCCCGAACAGCACCCACAACGGCCACACAACCGGGGTATGCAGCAGCAGCGGAATCGCCAGGCTGGACACCAGCAGCGTCACCGCACACCCCGTGAACAATGCACGTCGCGACATATGGTCGGCCAGCGCGCCGATCGGCAGCTGCAGCACTGCATCACCAACCACCACGGTACTGACCATGAACAGGGCGATTTCAGTGGTAAAGCCTTGCTGCAGGCAATACACCGGCAGCAAGGTAAGGATCATTGCCTCGAACGAGGCGAACAGGGCGATGGCCCAGGCAATCACAGGCAAGCGCCGGCAGAAGGCGAACAAGTCGCGGAAGGTAACGCTGCAGGCCTCCGTGCTCGGCGCTCCGCCACGCCCCAACAGCACCAGCGGTGCCGCCAGCAGCAGGCCGGTCGCGGCCCAGAAGCCGAAGTCGTCATCCGAGCCGAGGAAACCCAACACCAACGGCCCGGCCAGCTGGCTCAGGGCATAGCTGCTGCCGTACAGGGCCACCAGCCGGCCACGCCACTGCTTGACTACCAACTGGTTGATCCAGCTTTCGCCGAGGATGAACACCACGGTGAGGGACATACCGATCATCAGCCGCAGCAACAGCCACAGCGGGTAGCTGGGCAGCAGCGCGACCAACCCGATCGACAGCGCCCCGCCCCACAGGCACAAACGCATGGCCGAAGGCACGCCGACCCAGCCGGCCAGGCGGCTGGCGATACTGGCGCCGGCCAGAACACCCAGCGCTGGCATCGCAGCCATTACGCCAATGGCGAAGCTGCCGTAGCCCCAGGCCTCCAGGCGCAGGGATACCAGCGGCATGCTTACGCCAAGGGCCAGCCCGACACTGAGTACGGATGCCAGCACGGCGAAATAGGTACCCCAACGCATTGCAGCCTCCCAGGCAGAATTCTTGAACAGCAAAAACGACAAAGCCGGGGCAGCGTGAGCCGACCCGGCTTAGGTTGGGGCTGCTCTGCAGCCCCCGGCGATTACAGCTTGATCCAGGTCGCCTTCAGCTCGGTGTATTTCTCCAGTGCATGCAGCGACTTGTCACGGCCGTTGCCCGACTGCTTGAAGCCACCGAACGGCGCGGTCATGTCGCCGCCATCGTACTGGTTGACCCACACGCTGCCAGCGCGCACGGCACGGGCGGTCTTGTGGGCCTTGGAAATGTCCGAGGTCCAGATGCCGGCGGCCAGGCCATATGGCGTGTCGTTGGCAATGGCCACGGCTTCTTCAGCGGTGTCGAAGGCAATCACCGACAGCACTGGGCCGAAGATTTCTTCCTGGGCAATGCGCATGGCGTTGGTCACGCCGTCGAAGATGGTCGGTTCGACGTAGGTACCACCCGTCTCTTCCAGGGTACGCTTGCCGCCAGCCAGCAGCTTGGCGCCATCCTGGTGGCCCGCTTCGATGTACGACAGCACGGTGTTCATCTGCTGGGTATCGACCAGGGCACCGACGGTGGTCGCCGGGTCCAGCGGGTTGCCGGGCTTCCAGCCTTTCAGGGCCTCGACCACCATCGGCAGGAACTTGTCCTTGATCGAACGCTCGACCAGCAGGCGCGAACCTGCGGTGCACACTTCGCCCTGGTTGAAAGCGATAGCGCTGGCAGCCGCTTCGGCAGCTGCTTGCAGGTCTGGCGCGTCGGCGAAGACGATGTTCGGGCTCTTGCCGCCGGCTTCCAGCCAGATACGCTTCATGTTCGATTCGCCCGCGTACACCATCAGCTGCTTGGCGATCTTGGTCGAGCCGGTGAACACGAGGGTGTCGACGTCCATGTGCAGGGCCAGGGCCTTGCCCACAGTGTGGCCGTAGCCGGGCAGCACGTTCAGCACACCTGCCGGGATACCGGCTTCGATCGCCAGCTGGGCGATACGGATGGCGGTCAGCGGCGATTTTTCGGACGGCTTGAGCACCACCGAGTTACCGGTGGCCAGCGCCGGGCCGAGTTTCCAGCAGGCCATCAGCAGCGGGAAGTTCCACGGTACGATGGCACCGACCACACCCACTGGCTCACGGGTAACCAGGCCAAGCTGGTCGTGCGGGGTCGGGGCGACTTCGTCGTAGACCTTGTCGATGGCTTCGGCGGTCCAGTGAATGGCTTGCGCCGCACCCGGGATGTCGATGGTGGAGGAGTCGCCGATCGGCTTGCCCATGTCCAGGGTTTCCAGCAGCGCCAGCTCTTCAACGTTCTTGCGCAGCAGGTCGGCGAAGCGGATCAGCTTGGCCTTACGCTTGGCCGGGGCCAGCTGCGACCACACGCCAGCGTTGAACGTGGCGCGGGCGTTTTCCACTGCGCGGTTGGCATCGGCCAGGTCGCAGCTGGCAACCTTGGCCAGGAAGCGTCCGTCGACCGGGCTCAGGCACTCGAAGGTTTCACCGGATACGGCATCGGTGTATTCGCCGTTGATGAAGGCGCGACCTTCGATCTTCAGTTGCTGGGCACGTTGTTCCCAGTCCGCACGGGTCAGGGTGGTCATACGAAACTCCTCCTCTTGTTTAGGTGCAACGCCGCACTGAGGACTCACAGGCGTTGTCAGAATTCTGGCCGGGCGACGCGCGCACACGGGCAAGCGATACCCTAAACCAGCCGGTGTAAACTATCAATATATTTGACACGCAGGGCTAAAAAGCCTACTGATGTTCATTTTATTAAACAAGAACAGGAGCCGCACCATGAGAATAGACAGCATCATCGACTTCGCGCAGGTCATCACCGAGGCCGAACGCTACCGCCCGGCGGCGGAAAAAATCCTCAAGGGCGAGCCGGACCAGGCTGTCTATAACCATTATTCCAGCCCGTGCGGGCAGTTTGCCGCAGGCGTGTGGGAAGGTGAGGTGGGCCAGTGGACGGTGAACTACACCGAATACGAATACTGCGAAATCGTCCAGGGCGTTTCGGTGCTGCGCGACCAGGACGGCGGGGCGAAAACCCTGCGCTCCGGTGATCGGTTCGTGATTCCCGCCGGTTTCAAAGGTACTTGGGAGGTGCTGGAACCGTGCCGCAAGATCTATGTGATGTTCGAACAGAAATAACTATGTAGTGCAGGCAGCCTGCTGGCGTGCGTGAGGATGGCCCTGCCCATGTCGGGCCATCCAACTTCAACAGGAAGATCACCATGACCAACGAAGACGTTCTGAAAACCCTCGCCCACCTGGTCGGCACCCCCTACGCGCCGGCAATCAAAGACACCATCTGCTCCCTCACCGGCCGCACCCGGGTAGTCGGCCCCAACGAGATGTGCACCCGCGAGTACGACGTCGAGCGCATCCAGATCAAGGCCGGCACCGACCTGCTGATCCAGGGCTTCCACTTCGGTTGAGCGTAATGCAGGCATAAAAAAACCCGCGTCCTTTCGGATGCGGGTTTTTTTCAGGTCGCCGATCAATTACTTGATCTTGGCTTCCTTGTACACCACGTGCTTGCGAACAACCGGATCATATTTCTTGATCTCGATTTTGTCCGGGGTGGTGCGCTTGTTCTTGTCGGTGGTGTAGAAGTGGCCGGTACCGGCACTCGAAACCAGACGGATCAATTCACGCATGATGTTCTCCCTTAAACCTTGGCGCCAGCTTTACGGATGTCAACCAGAACGGCGTCGATGCCGCGCTTGTCGATGATACGCATGCCTTTGGCGGAAACGCGCAGACGCACGAAACGCTTCTCGGATTCAACCCAGAAACGGTGGTGCTGCAGGTTCGGCAGGAAACGACGACGGGTTTTGTTGTTTGCGTGGGAAATGTTGTTCCCGGTTACTGGACCCTTACCAGTAACTTGACAGACTCTCGACATGACTCAGCCCTCTAAAACCACATGCCCAACCCGGCATGGGTTGGCCGCTTAATCTCTCAGTCTTTGGCGCCTTGGGCGCCGTGATTCTGGAGGTCTTATCGACCGGATCCGCTGATGCGACAGGCCGAGCCCCTAGAAAAGAGCGCTGCTTTATACCAGAAAGACTTGGCTGCAACAACAGTAGATGCACATTACCGCGAGCCAGAACGCGCCGGGCCAGCATAACGGCAGGCCCCGCCAGCCGTCGACCGCTCGTCGCCAGATTTGTAAAAAAGGGTGTGGTCATTTGCCGGCAGGCGCACTAGGGTAAGCCTTTTCCAGACTGCACTGGCAGATGGGCCACTGACAGCCAAGGAGCCACCATGCGTGTAGCCGCCCTTTCCTTATTGTTCAACTCTCTGTTCGCCGCCGGCGCCCTGTTCGCTGCCGGCGCTGCCCAGGCCGCCCCGCTGAGCGTTTGCAGCGAGGCAAGCCCCGAAGGCTTCGACGTGGTGCAGTACAACTCGCTGACCACCACCAACGCCACGGCTGACGTGCTGATGAACCGCCTGGTGGAGTTCGACGCGGCGCAGGGCAAGGTGGTGCCGAGCCTGGCGGCCAGCTGGGCAGTGTCGGTCGACGGCCTGGTGTATGACTTCACCCTGCGCGATGGCGTGAAATTCCACACCACCCCCTACTTCAAGCCAAGCCGCGAGCTGAATGCCGACGACGTGCTATTCAGCTTCCAGCGCATGCTCTACCCGGCCCATGCCTGGCACAAGACTGCACCGGGCGGCTACCCGCATGCCCAATCGCTGCAGCTGGGCAGCCTGATCAAGGCGATCGAGGCACCGACGCCGAACACCGTGCGCTTCACCCTCAGCCACCCGGACGCCACCTTCCTGGCCACCCTGAGCATGGGCTTCGCCTCGATCTATTCCGCCGAATATGCCGACAAGCTGCTGAAGGCCGGCACGCCGGAGAAGCTCAACAGCCAGCCGATCGGCACCGGGCCTTTCGTGTTCCAGCGCTTCCAGAAGGACGCCGTGGTGCGCTACCGCGCCAACCCGGACTACTTCGCCGGCAAGCCGGCGGTCAACCCGTTGATCTTCGCCATCACCACCGACGCCAACGTGCGCCTGCAGAAGCTCAAGCGCGGCGAGTGCCAGGTCGCCCTGTCACCCAAGCCACTGGACATTGCCGAAGCGGGCAAGGACGGCAACCTCAAGGTGGCCAGCACTCCGGCGTTCATGACCGCCTTCGTCGCCATCAACAGCCAGCACCCGCCGCTGGACAAACCGGAAGTGCGCCAGGCCATCAACCTGGCTTTCGACAAGCAGGCCTACCTCAAGGCCGTGTTCGAAGATTCCGCGGTGGCCGCCAACGGCCCCTACCCGCCAAACACCTGGAGCTACGCCAAGGACCTGCCCGGCTACCCGCTGGACCTGAAGAAAGCCAAGGCGTTGCTGACCAAGGCTGGCTTGGGTGAAGGCTTCAGCACCACGATCTGGACCCGCCCGTCGGGCAGCCTGCTCAACCCCAACCCCAGCCTCGGCGCACAGATGCTGCAGGCTGACCTGACCAAGATCGGCATCAAGGCTGAAATCCGTGTGATCGAGTGGGGCGAGCTGATACGCCGCGCCAAGGCCGGCGAGCATGACCTGCTGTTCATGGGTTGGGCAGGCGACAACGGTGACCCGGACAACTTCCTCAGCCCGCAGTTTTCCTGTGCGGCGGTCGAGTCGGGGACCAACTTCGCACGGTTCTGCGACAACCGCCTGGACCAGTTGATCAGCGCCGGGCGCACCACCAACGACCAGAGCGTGCGCAGCCGGTTGTACCAGCAGGCGCAAGCGTTGATCCAGCAACAGGCGCTGTGGGTGCCACTGGCGCACCCGACGGCGGCCACCCTGCTCCGCCAAGGGGTTGAGGGATACCAGGTGAACCCGTTCGGGCGGCTGGACTTGAGCAAGGTGTCGGTGACCAAGTAAGCCCTGGAGGTGCCTACCTTGAAAGGGGT
>NZ_BCBJ01000041.1:0-16195 GCF_001320605.1 Pseudomonas sp. NBRC 111133
CCGCCCACTTCGATCTATGGCGGCCTGGAAGCCAAGGTGCTCGACACCCCGCGCTCGGTCACCCAGATCAACGCCGAACAGCTGGCCAACGACCCCATCCGCAGTTCCGACGACCTGGTCAAATACGCCCCCGGCATCACCCGAGGCGGTGGCCAGAACGCCGGGATCGCACCGCAGATGCGCGGGCAGAACACCGAGGTGTTCCAGGACGGCCAGCGCGCCTACGGGGTTCGCCACCCCGCCAACTTCAACGCCTACGAAGGCGCCGACATCGTCGCCGGGCCGTCGTCGGTGATCTATGGATCGGTCAGCGGCAGTGGCGGCTACGTCAACTACCTCAGCAAGAAACCCGACTTCAACCGATTCCGCACCAAGATCAGCGGTGAGATCGGCAGCTGGATCCCCGATGGCGAATCACGCGATGCCACCAAATTCAGCATCGACAACACCGGCCCGCTCACGGACAACCTGGCCTACCGGGTCAGCATCACCCGCCAGCGCCAGGAAGACTTCTACGACAACGTCGAGAACAACTTCGACGCCTTCTACGGCGCGTTGGCCTGGCGCAACGACAACGTGCGGGTGGACTGGAATGCCGCCTACGACGACTACTACGACTACAACATCACCCACGGCTGGAACCGCGCCACCCAGGACCTGGTCGACCACGGCAAGTACTACGCCGGCCACGCCACGCCGATCATCCAGAACGGCAACACCCTGTGGTCGCCGGTGCTGTCCTCGGGCGCAGCCGACGCCCAGGTGCTCGGCTGGGTGCAACGCCAGCGCAATGCCCAGGGCCAGTACGCAGTGGTGGACGGCAGCTTTCAGGGCGCTTCGCCCAATACCCAGGACAACCCCGGCAGCCTGCGCGGCTGGGTCTACGACCCGTCGTTGGCAGGCAATGGCCTGACCTCGTTGTCGTCACAAACTGGCCAGCGTGCACAGGATGAAAACCGCTCACGGCGCTTTACCACGCAACTGCGCGTCGAAGGTGACCTGACCCCGTCGATCACCCTGGCCAACAGCACCTTTTACCAGCACTCCACCGACACAACCGATGCCGTGGGTGCGTTTCAGGTGCAAGGCAAGGACGATATCTTCGACAACCGCTTCGAGTTCCGCGCCCGTGGCCAGTGGCAGCTGGGCGACCTGACCCTGGTCGACGACAGCAATACCGGGCTGATCTACCGCCGCGAGCGCAACGAGTCGATCGCCGCCAATAACAGCTTCGGCAGCACCATCAACGCCTATGACCTGACCCTCGACCCCACCTTGAAAAACCCAGGTGACCTGCTCGGGCTCACCGGCCGCAACCCCGCAGGCGGCAACGCTGCGTGGATCGGCCAACCCGGCGTGCCGCAGTTCTCCAGCTACTACGGCTGGCTCAACCTGCCGGCCATGTACCCGGCCGGGCATGGCCTGTATGCCGAGTCGGTGGCGCCGTACACCGCCGACAGCACCTGGACCACCAAGACCCTGTTCAGCCAGCACAACCTGCGCCTGGGCGAGCGCGTGGGCCTGAACGTGGGCGCCAGCCGCAGCTGGATCGATGCCCGTATCGAAAACCCCTTCGTGCTGCCCGGCGGCAACCCACGCAAGGACTCGGACAACTACCGGCTGTTCTCGGTGCAGGTCAGCCCCTATGTCAAACCCACGGAAAACAGCACGCTGTACTACACCTTCGACCGCTCGCTGGCGGTTAACACCGGCTTCTTCACCAACGGCCTGGGCTGGGGCAGCGGCACGGGGGCCAACCAGCTCAACCCGCTGGCCTTCGAGAGCCTGAGCGTGTTGCATGAGGTGGGTTTGAAAGTGGAGGCCGTGCCCGACCAGCTGTTCCTCACCCTCGCTGCCTACAAGCAGGCCCGCGACCAGTCGCCGGACAGCAACAACAACATCGCCCGGTTGATCGTCAAAGGCTGGGAGGCAACGCTGCGCTACCAGGACCAGCACCTGCGGGGTGGCCTTAACCTCAGCCGCATCAGCGCCTACAACGAGTTCACCAGTCAGGCCGGGTTCGCCTCGGCCGGGTTCATCCCCGACAACGGCACGGTATTCGGCGACAACAACAGCCTCAACCAGCGGCCATCCGGCAAGTTCGATGCGGTGCAGATCCCCGAATACAACGCAGGCGGCTATGTCGACTACCGCTTCGATTCAGGGTTTGGTGTGGAATTGTCGGGGTGGTGGACCAGCAGCTGGTACCTGAACCTGAGCAAGACGGTGAAAGTGCCGGACGAATACAACCTTGACCTCGCCGTTTACTACCGCCAGCCGCAATGGGGCGTGACGGTGCGCATGCTCAACGTCACCGACGAGCTGAATTTCGTCAGTGGCCTGGCCGGCTCTACCAACACCTTCCTGCAACCGATGCCGGGGCGGACCTTGTTGGCGCAGGTGGACTATCAGTTTTAGAGGTTTGTTGTCTGGGAGATCGAGCGCCGCGCGGGTGGCGCTCGATCTCACCAGGCGCCAAACTTCTTCAGACAAACCACCATCAAAACCGGGCAAGGCTCGGCGAGTGCGCCACCAGGTTGCGGGTATAGGCGTCCGCCGGCCGCTCCAGCACCTGCCCGGCACTGCCCTGCTCCACCACCCGCCCCTGGCGCAACACCAGCACGCGGTCGGCTATCGCCCGTACCACGCCCAGGTCGTGGGTCACGAACAGCAACGTCAGCCCCTCGCCCTGCAAGCGCCGCAGCAAGGCCAGAATCGAGGCCTGCACCGACACATCCAGCGCCGAGGTAATCTCGTCACACACCAGCAACTTCGGTTCACAAATCAACGCCCGGGCAATCGCCACGCGCTGACGCTCGCCGCCGGAAAGCCCCTGCGGGTAAAGGTCGGCTACTCGCGCCGGCAATGACACCCGCGACAACACGGCTTCGACCCGCTGCCGGGCCTCGGCACCCCGCACGCCAAAAAAGTGCGCCAAGGGCGCACTCAAGGTTTGTCCCACCGTCTGCCGTGGGTTGAGTGCACGGTAAGGGTTTTGGAACACATACTGAACCTGGTGCCGCAACCGTGCATCACGCTGCCGGGCAGCGAAAGCCAAGGGTTTCCCGGCATAGCGCATTTGCCCCTGCGCGTTCTCGCCCAGCCCGGCAATGGCTCGGGCCAGGCTGGTCTTGCCCGAGCCGGACTCACCGACCAATGCCAGGCATTCACCCTGGCGCACCTGCAGCGACACATCGAACAGCACCTGGCGGTCATAGGCGACATCCAGACCCTGCACCTCCAGCAGCACGTCGCCGGGGGCGGCCAGCGCTTCGGCCTGCACCTCACCCACGGCCGCATGTGCGTGCGCTGGCACCAGGCACGCCACCTGATGGCTGTCTGCATGCGCCAGTAGCGACGGCGCAATCACTGAACACTCGGCACGGCGCCGGCCGCAGCGCGGCGCAAATGCACAGCCATCCGGGCGCTGCCCGGGTGCCGGTGCATGCCCGGCAATCGCTTGCAACGGCTGGCGCCGGGCTATGTCGGGAATCGCGGCGAGCAAGGCGCGGGTGTAGGGGTGCGCAGCCGTGCGGAACAGCACCTCGCGCCCGGCCACTTCCACCAACCGCCCGGCGTACATCACCATCACCCGGTCGACCAGGTCACGCACCACTGCCAGGTCATGGGTCACGTACAGTGCCGCCACGCCCTGGCCACGGCACAGACGCTTGAGGGTTTGCAGCACATGGGCCTGGGTGGTCACGTCCAGCGCGGTGGTGGGCTCATCAAGCACGATCAGCTTCGGTTTCAAGACGAACGCAAGGGCCAGCATGACCCGCTGTTGCTGCCCGCCAGACAGTTGATGCGGGAAACGCCGCAGGAAGGCGTCCTCATCGGGCAAGCCCACATCCCGCAATGTTTCGCCGACACGCAAGCGCACGGCGTCACGCGACAGTGCAGGCTGATGCGCCAGCAGGGTCTCACCCAGCAAGGCACCGATGCGCAGCGCGGGGTTAAGCGCCGTGGCCGGGTCCTGGGCCACGTAACCGACCAACCCGCCACGGGCCAGGCGCAACGCCTCACCTTCCAGTTCGAGCAGCGATTGCCCGGCCACCACTACTTGCCCACCCACAATGCGTGCCCCCTGCCGGGCATGGCGCAGCAAGGCGGTGGCCAACGTGGTCTTGCCCGAGCCGGACTCGCCCACCAGGCCAACGATTTCCCCAGCCGCCAGGCTGAAAGAAACTTCGGCCAGCACATCGACCTGCCCGGCCAGTTCTACGCGCAGGTCACTGACCCGCAACACTTCACTCGCAACATTCAACGGCACGTTCATGGCTGCTTCTCCCCTATCCGTGCGCTGGCCCGGCCAATGCCTTCGGCCAGGATGTTGGTGCCATAGGCAAACACCCCGATGAGCAAGGCAGGTGCCAGTACGGCCCAGGGCTGTACCAGCAGGCCTGCCTGGTTTTCGTTGATCATCAGGCCCCAGTCCGCAGCAGGCGGCGCCACCCCGTAGCCCAGGAAACTCAGGCCCGACAGCATGCCCACCGCCCAGGTGAGCATGTTGCCGAAGTGCACCAACAGCGGCGTGAGGATGTTCGGCAGGATTTCCTGAAAGAGGATGCGCCAACGTGGGTAACCCATCATCTGCGCCGCCTCGACGAACTCCTGCCCCGCCACCGCCACCGCGCTGCCACGGGCCAGGCGGATGACGCCGGGGGTGAAGGCGATGGCCACGGTCAACACGATCAGCCACGGCGCCCGGCCGAGCATGGACACGATCAGCAGCACCAGGATCAGGTCCGGGAACGCCAGCGACACGTCGGCCGCCCAGCTGATGGCCTGGTCCAGGCGCCTGCGCGAGAACCCGGCCAACAGGCCCAGGCTACCGCCGACCAGTAACGCGAGGGTGGCCGCCGCCACCGACATCCACAACACCGACAGGCCGCCACTGAGCAACCGCGACAGCAGGTCATGGCCCAGAAAATCATGCCCCAGCGGTGCCCCGGCAGCTGGCGGGCCATACACCGGCCCAACCATTGCCGTGGGCGCATGCGGCACCAGCCAAGGGCCGAGTGCTGCCAGCAGTGCCACCAGCAACGTGATCACTGCGCCGCGCCGCACCTGCGGGTCGGCCAGCCAACGCGATTCAATCATGGGTCGCCTCCTGGGCCAGGGTGCTGCGTGCACGGCGCCACCACGGGCGGATACCACGCCGGACACGGCGGATCATCCGCACCCGGCGTGCAGTGCGCAGCTTGGGGGTGAGCAATACCGTCAGCAGGTCGGCCAGCAGGTTGATCAGCACCACCGCCAGGGTGATGACCAGCACCACGCCCTGGATCATCGGCAGGTCGCGCATCTGGATCGCCGCGTTCAGCGCGGTGCCAATGCCCGGGAAACTGAAAATGACCTCGGCCAGCAGCGCACCACCGACCAGCGTGCGCAGGGTCAGCGCCACGCCTTGAATGGCCGGGGTCAGGGCATTGGGTAACGTATGCCGCCAGACAATGCGCCGCTCGGGGATACCGCGCAGGCGCGCGGCAATCACATACTCGGACTCCAGCGCCTCGATCATCGAAGCGCGCACCATGCGCGTGAGGTACGGCAGTGCCGTCAGGCTCAGGGCCAGCACCGGCAGCACCAGCGACGGCCACTGCCGCCACAACGGCAGCTGCGGGTCGAGGATCGATACCGCCGGCAACCAGCCCATGCCTGGCATGGAGAACAGCAGCACCAGGCCGATGGCCAACAGAAAGCCCGGTGTGGCCTTGAGCAGGATCAACGCCGACAGGCTCCAGCGGTCCAGCCGGCTGTCGCGGCGCAGGGCCAGGCTCACGCCCAGCAACAGGGCCACCGGCACCACCAGCGCCAGCACCCCGGCCAATAAGGCCAGGGTGTGGCCCAAGCGGCCGAACAACAGCTGCGCCACCGGGACCTGGGAATCCAGCGATACCCCCAGGTCCCCGCGTAGCGCAGCGCACAACCAGCGCAGGTACTGCACCAGGATCGGCTGGTCGAGGCCCAGCTGGCGCTGCAGGGTGAGGATGCTTTCCAGCGGCGCATCCGGGCCAAGGATCACCCGCGCCGGGTCGGAAGGCAGGGCCTGGGTGGCAATGAACACCACCAGGCTGATCACCCAGGCCGTCAGCAACCCGTAACCGAGGCGGCCGATGAACCAGGCCAGCCAGGCCGGTGTGCGGGGCGTGTGTCGAGTATCAGGCATTGGGGTTCAACCAGAGTTCGTCGAAGCGCCAGGAGGCAAAAGTGGTCTGTTCCGGGGTGAGGCCACCCACCTTGGCCGACGCGGCATCGAGCACGTCGGAAAAGCCCCAGATCAGCAGCCCGCCACGTTCGTGCTGGATGGCCTGCGCTTCATGCACCAAGGCCTTGCGCTGCGCCAGGTCGGGCTGGGCCAGGGCCTGTTGGTAGAGTTCGGTAAAGCGCGGATCATGGAAGTTACTGCGGTTATAGATGGCCTGCGGCGCATCGTTGTGCAGCGCCGAGGCAAGAAAACCGCGCGCCGGGGTCGAGCCTGGCGACAGTTGCCATTGCTCACGTTGCGGGCCGTTGAAGACAGACCCGTCCACCTGATTGACCTTCACTTGCACCCCGGCCTTCAGCGCCTGCTGGGCAAACACCAGCGCAGCGTTTACGCCGGGGCCTGGCGTGGTGGTGAGTTCGACGCGCAAGTCCTGCTGCCCGGCCTGGCGCAGCAGGGAACGGGCCTGGTCGAGGTCGTACGGGCGCTGGGCAATACCGTGGTTGTAGGTGGGATCGTGGGGCGAATACAGGTCGTTGGCCACCCGGCCAAAGCCATTGAGCCCACGCGCCACCAGCTCCTGGCGGTCAGCCAGCAGGCGGAACGCCTGGCGCACACGCACATCCTGGAACGGTGCCTTGGCCAGGTTCAGGTTGAAGCAGGTGAACGAGGTGGTCGGCGAGGCATACAGGCGCAGCCGTGGGTCGGCCTTGAGCAACGCACTGTGCTCGGCCTGCACGCCACTGGCCACGTCGATCTGCCCGGCGCGCAGGGCGGCGGCACGCGATACCTGGTCTTTGAATTCGATGATTTCCAGCTCGTCCGCATAGGGGCGGTTGGGCTTGTAGTAGTTCTCAAAGCGAGTGTAGAGCGAGCGCTGGCCGGGGATGAAACTTTTCAGCCGGTACGGCCCCGCGCCCACCGGGTTGTTGACCGGGTGGTAGTCGGTGGGCACGATGCCGCCGAAGCTGATCAGCGTTTCATCCAGTGGGTAGAAGCTTTGGCCCTGTTTAAAACGGATCTCTATAGTGCGCTCGTCCAGCTTGCGCAGGGCCTGGCGATCGATGGAGCCGACCAGCCCGGCGAATGGCGATGCCAATTGCGGGTTGGTCAGGCGCAGGATCGAGAACAGCATGTCGTCGGCAGTGATGCTTTTGCCGTGATGGAACTCCAGCCCCGGCTTGAGGCGGATGGTCCAGGCGCTGGCATCGGCATTCGGCTCGGCGAACTCGGCCAGTGCCAGGCGCGTGCTGACATCGGCATTCCATTCCCAGAACTTGGCGTACAGCGCCCAACCTCGAATGATGCCACCGCCCACCGGCTTGTGCGCATCGAGGTTGCCGGCCTGGTCGCCGTCGATAATACCCACGCGCAAGCGCCCACCGCGCACCGGCGTGCCCGGCAACGCCGCACTGGTGGCTGCCGGCACGCCACTGTCGCACCCGCTGAGCAGCCCGCCGCCGAGCAGCAGGCCGCCACCGACGGCCAGGCTGTTGCCGAGAAACACCCGGCGCGAAAACAGCTCGCTCATCACCCTCTCCTTATGCCGGTTGCGCCACGACCGGCTTGCTCGCCGCGCCCAGGCGCGGTACGTCGAAGCCGTGGTCCAGGTCCAGCAACGGGAACAGCAGGTCGGCCACCCGGTGCGCCTCGTCGATCAGCGGGAAGCCCGACAGGATGAACGCCGACGTGCCCTGGGCTTCGTACTCGCGGATGCGCTCAGCGACCTGCGCGGCGCTGCCGACCAGGTAAGTGCCGGCAGCCGGGCCGAGCAGGTTGAAGCCGAACAGGCTGGGGCCCAGCCAGACGTTGGGGTAGATCTCCAGCTCGCGGGCCGTGGGCAGGCGCCCGGCGCGGATGCTGTCGAGGTTGCGTTGGATGCGCGGGTCGTCGCTCACATAGCTGTCGAAGGTCTGGCCGGGAGGCAACTGGCGTTCGATGGCCGCGCGCGCGGTGGCCAGCGAGGTGCGTTGCAACAGGCGCTCCGCGTGGGCCCAGGCTTCTTCCTCGGTCTCGCGCACGATCACCTGCAGGCGGGTGCCGTAGGTCAGCTCGCGGCCGATCTTCGCCGCCTCGGCACCTACCCGGCGGAACTTGTCGCCCAGCTTTTGCGGGGTGTCGGCGAAGCTCAGGTACACATCCAGCAATTGCACCGAGTGGGCTACGCCCGGTGCCGAGGTACCTGCGCCCCACAACGGTACGCCGGGCTTTTGCTTCGGTGGGTGCCAACCGCCCAGCGGGTGACGGGCAGCGGCTGGCGAGCGTGGTGACAGCTTGACGTAGCGGCCATCGTAACCGGCAGTTTCACCTGCGTAGAAACCCTGGAAGGCGCGCCAGTACTCCAGGCTGAAATCGTAGCGTTCATCGTGCGGGTAATGCACGCCCAGGGTAGCTAACCCTGCGTCGTTGCCGTTGACCACGTTGAATAGCAGGCGGCCGTTGGAAAACTGGTCGAAGGTGAGCGCCCACTTGGCCAGCACTGCCGGCGACAGCTCGCCGGGGTGCTGGGCGACCAGGAAGCGCAGGCGCTTGGTGGCGTCGATCAACGCTGCCGACACGGCCAGGCTTTCGTTAGGGCTGGAACCGAGCAGCGAGCCGTAGAAGCCCAGGCGGTCGGCGGCGATGGCCAGTTGCTTGAGGTGTTCGAAATCGGTGTGCCAGCGGCCTTCGGGTTCCCAGGGATAGGGGCCGTCGGGGGTGGTGAGGTACCAGAGGATTTTTACTGCCATTGGGTGGGGTCCTTATCTTGGGGTGGAGTGCAGGGGCGCACAGCGCCCCAAAGATCAGCCGCGCCGGTCGATGCCTGGCACCAGGCCCAACTCGGTTGCGCGCTCATACAACCCGCTCATCTTCCACTGCTGGGTCAGCACTCCTGGCCCGTAAGGGCGCGACCCACCCAAGGCATCAGCCAGCAATTGAATTTGCGCCCCCTCTTCCAGCAACAGGATGAACTCCGCCGTGGCGCGCAACCCCTGCTTGCCCCACACGGTGGAGCCGCCGTTGGCTTCCAGGATCGCCAGGTTGAACGGGTTCTCGGCAATTTTGTCGAGGATGAAATCCACCTCGGCCTGACGCCGGTCGATGTACACCGGCAACTCGCGGGCCAGCTGGTAGCGCTGCACCGGCACGTAGTGGAACGGCAAGGTGCGGTGGGTTTGCGCCCAGGCACCCAGGTACGGGCTGTGCACGTGTGACACGGTGGTGACATCGGCATGGGTCTGGAAAAGCTTGGTGTAGCGGCCCAGGCCACCTTTGCCCTTGCCGACGATGACGTTGCCGGAAAAATCAGTGACGGTCGCCTGCAACGGCTTGCGGTGGTTCCATGGCCCGCCGTAGTTCACCGATACCAGCAGCTCTTCACCGGGCACGCGCTCGATGAAGCCGACGGTGCCATTGGCGGTGATGGTGTTGGTTTCGCGAAATACGCTGAAGGCCGCTTCGGCTTCGGCCACCACCTGGTCGATGAAGGCTTGCAGTTCGGCAGTGACGGGGCGTTCGTTGATCAGTACGGTCATGTTCAATCTCCAGTCAGGTCAGGCGCGGCGCTGGGCCAGCAGTTCATGGGCAGCTTGCAGAGGCCGCGGGTCGACCCAGTCGACGATGTCGAAATCGGCTTCGAGGAAGCCGTGCAGGTACAGAAAATCCTTTTGCGTGCCGAGGAAGGCCAGGCGTTGCGCGGACAGGTCCGGGGCCAGGGTGGTGTGGAAGTCGCCGCGATAGGCCTCGGCTACGCCTTGGCTGCCGGCGCGGGTTTCTTCTTCGAGGATGCTGTTGAGCGCGGCGCGGTTGCCGGCTGCCCACTCGGCGGCACGCAGCGTTTGTGCAAGGAAACGCACCACCAGGTCGAAATGGTTGTCGAGCAGGCGCTGGTGTACGGTGATTGGCCGCGGCGTGCCGTTGTTGATGCGGTGGCGCGGGTCGGGCAGCAGGTCGAGGTCGACGCCGACCACCAGCCCCAGCCGGCGCGCGGCATCGGCAGCGGCCGCGCCCTTCACGTACACCGCATCGACTTCACCGCGTGCCAGGTACTCAAGCCCCGACCACAGCCGTTGCAGGCCCAGTTGCGGGGTGGCGGCCCCGGCCTGGTCGAGCAGCGCTACCTCTACCAGTTGCACGTCATCCAGGTGCAAGCCTGCCGAAGCCAGCGCGCCTTTGTACCCATGCAGGCTCATGGCACGGGCAATGCTGCCAGGCCGGGTATCGCCCCAGGCCGGCAGCGCCAGGCGCTTGCCACGCAGGTCGGCGGCGCTGCGAATGCCGGAATCCGGGCGGACCAGAATGGTCTGCCATTCCTCGATCCAGGTCAGGCCGATCAACCGGCTGGGCGAGCCGGCCGCACGGGCGGCCAACGCCGGCACGTTGCCGCCTTCGCGAAACAGCCCGGGCAGCTGATGATCGTAATGGTGGTGGCCAAGCTGGCGGGCCTCCTGCAGGGTCGAGACTGGCAGGCCGTCGGCAGCGAACTCCTGCTCCAGCCAGCCGAGCTTGTAAGCGATGCCTGAGGCAGTGGGCACGGGGCAGCGGGTGAACCAGATACGCTCCAGGGCGGACGGGTCGTCTGCCAGGCGTTTTGCGATGGGGGTTGCGAGGGTCATGGGGTGGCTCCTTGGGCGTCGTGAAGGCAGCATTGCAGTGTGCGTGCCAACCGCTGGAGACCCTGATTTACACGGAGTTTGCCTTTGGTTGCGGGCGCTGTTTGCTGGGCTGGGAGCAGGATTGCGGGCGGGGTGCTGCCAGATCAGCAGGGCGTGTGTTGCTGGGGCAGCAAACAGTCTTGGAAGCCACGCAGGATGGGGCCTACAGAGGGGTGGCAAAGATATTGCTCAAGGGGTTCGGACCGCGGTGTGGCCATTCGCGGGCATGCCCGCTCCCACAAGGGCCAGCACAACCCTCAAGGGCAGTGCAGGTCCTGTGGGAGCGGGCAAGCCCGCGAAGCAGGCGCACTGGCCCCATCAGACAAACCGAGACCCCTCAATGAGTGCACTAGAACCCTCCCCCGCCCGCCGCCTGACCAGCGAAGCCGAGGCCATCGAAACCGCCCGCCAGGTCGCCGCGCACATCGCCGAACTGGCCGCCGACCCAAGCAACAACGGCCAACTCCCCCGCCGCCAGGCAGAGCTGTTGTCCAGCAGCGGCCTGACCGCGATCGCCGTACCCGCCCAGTTCGGCGGCCTGGGTGCCTCGGTGCAGACTGTGGTCGAAACCGTACGCCTGGTCTCCACTGCCGACGGCGGCGTCGGCCAGCTGCTGCAGATTCACAACGTGATGCTGCGCGGTATCTTTGCCGGCTACCCGGATGACGTGCGCGACCGGCTGATTGCCGACGTGCTGGCCGGCAAGCGCTTCGGCAACGCCTTGGCCGAAGTCGGTGGCAAGAACAAGTTCGCCCTCAAAACCCGCGTCGAGCGCCGCGCCGATGGCCAGTGGGTGCTCAACGGCAGCAAGTTCTACTCCACCGGTTCCTACCTGGCCGAATGGATCTCGCTGACCGCCGCCAGCGAAGACGGTGGCGTGGGCGTGCTGTTGCACCGCGACACCCCAGGGCTGACCCTGGTCGATGACTGGCAGGCCTTTGGCCAGCAGAACTCGGTGAGCGGCACAGTGAACTTCGACGACATCGTGCTCGACGAGCGCTACCTCACCCGCCGCAGCGGGCCGATGAAACGCACCGGCCTGACCTTCCCGCAAATCCTCCACGCCGCCATCGACACCGGCATCGCGGCGGGCGCCTTGCAGGCGGCTGTCGAGTACCTGCGCGAGCATGCCCGGGCCTGGGTGGAGAGCGGCGTCGAACGCGCCAGTGACGAGCCGCATGTGATTCGCCAGATTGGCGAGTATGCCGTGGCGCTACGCGGCGCCGAGTCGGTGTTGCGCGAGGCCGCGCGGGTGTTCGACGACCACGAGCGCGACCCGGAGAACAAGGCGCTGCAGGATGAGCTGATCTTGTCGGTAGCAACGGCCCGGGCACATTCCGATGCCGCATCGCTAAAAATTTCCAGTGATCTGTTTTCGCTGCTGGGGGCCAGCGCTTCGCTGAGCAAGTGGAACCTCGACCGCTTCTGGCGCAATGCCCGGGTACACACCACCCACGACCCGATCCGCTGGCGGCTGCACAACGTGGGCAACTACTACCTGAACGGGGCTGACCCGGGTGAGTACACAGCGGTGCTCAATGCCAAGGAAACCCAGGGCGCTACTCGCCGTTAAAACCCCATGCGGCCCAATCGCCGGCAAGCCAGCTCCCACAGGACCACATCAGGCCCAAGGCCAGCACTACCTAAGGAAATGCTCTCAGGATGGCAACAGGCTCAAGGGCACTGCTATCACTGTGGGCGCTGGCTTGCCTGCGATGGGCTGCGAAGCAGCCCCCTTTGAGTGATCTACATGAACCACCCGCTCCTTCGGGCATTGGCCATCTACCGCCAAATGCCTTGGCGCTTCGCCTTGGTCACCGCCCTTTATATCGCCGGCAACCTCGGCCTGGCCTGGCAGCAGTGGCTGATCGGCCATGCGGTCGATGATGTCAGCACCGGCCGCGCCGTGCAGCGCCTGGCCGACGGTAGTCTGGACGCCAGCGTGGGCTGGCACTGGCTGTGGTTGCTGCTGGCCATCGCCCTGGGCCGTGGCCTGCTGCAATATGCCGCCGCCGTGCTGTCACTGGTACTCAGCCAGGCCCTGCTCACGCGCCTGCGTGAACGCATCCTCCTGCAGGTGCAGCGCCTGCACCTGGGGTATCACTGGCAACACGGAATGGGCGAACTGGTTACCCGCACCACCCGCGATGCCGACAAGGTGCGCGACGCGCTGATCACCTTCTGGCGGCAGATCATCGAAACGCCGCTGGTGGTGGTCGCTGCCGTTGGCCTGTTGAGCTGGTATGACCCGTTGCTGGGCCTGATACCCCTGCTGCTGACCGGCGCCGGGCTGTGGCTGTTCGTGATACAGACCGATCGCTTGGTCACGCTGGACCGCGCCGTGGCCGCCGCCTACGACCAGGTCAGCCAGGACCTGGCTGAAGGCATCGGCGGGGTGCGGGTGATCAAGGCGTTTGGCCTGGAACAACAACGCATCGCCCGCTTCGCCAGCCAGGTCGACTTATTTAGCGGCCACGCCCGCGCCGCCCTCGCCTACGCCAGTTCACGTATTCCGCTGCCACAGGCCGTAGTGGCGCTGGGGCATGTGTGGATCCTGGTGTACGGCGCCCATCGCGTGGCGGCCGGCGCCCTGGGCATCGGCGAGCTGGTGACCTCGCTGCTGGTGGCGACCACGCTGGTGTTTCGCATCGAGGGCATTGGTCGGGTGATGCAGACCTTCGCCGATGCCCGGGCCAGTGCCGAACGCATCTGGCAACTGCTGGACGAACGCCCGGCCATTGTTGGCGGCCACGCAACTCTGCCTGCCGGGCCGCTGGGGCTGAAGCTGAACCGGGTGCAAGTGGGTGCCGTTGAAGCTGGCCGGCCTGTCCTGCAAGGCTGCTCACTTACCCTGAGGCCCGGTGAAGTGGTGGCACTGGTAGGCGCCACTGGCACCGGCAAGAGCCTGCTGGCCAGCCTGCTGCCGCGACTGACCGATGTGCAGCGCGGCAACGTGCAGGTTGGCAGCGATGCCGGCGGTTGGCACGACGTGCGCGACCTCGACCTGGCCGACCTGCGCCGCCGTGTGCAGGTGCTGCCGCAAGAAAGCTTTCTGTTCTCCGACAGTCTGGCCGCCAACCTGCGCATGGCCGCGCCGCAGGCCAGCGACGCCCAGTTGCGTGAAGCGTTGCGCCTGGCCGCCGCCGAGGACGTGCTGGAGCGCCTGCCCCACGGCCTCGACACGCCACTGGGTGATCGTGGCGTGACGCTTTCTGGCGGCCAGCGCCAACGCCTGTGCCTGGCCCGGGCACTGCTTGGCGCGCCCGACATCCTCTGCCTGGACGACGCCACCAGCGCCCTGGATGCCCTGGGCGAACGCCAGGTGCTGCATAACATCCGCCGCCTGCACAGCACAGGCAGCCAGGGCCCGACCTTGCTGCTGATTACCAGCCGCCTTTCCACGTTGCTGTTGGCCGACCGCGTGCTGATGCTGGAAAACGGCCGCATCAGCGCCAGCGGCAGCCATGCCGAGCTGAGCGCGCACAACGCCCATTACCGCGACCTGCTGGGGATCGACCATGACTGATGTGCAGCACTCCCCTGCCAGCGATATCGACATCGAGCAACGCCTGGCTCGCCAGGCGCTGGACCGGGGCATGTTCCACCGCCTGTTGCCGCTACTGCGGCCCATTCGCCGGCAAATCGTGGCAGTGATCGGCATCGAGCTGCTGCTGGTGTTCACGGTTTTCCTGCGCCCGTGGTTCGTGCGCGAACTGCTGGACCGGGGCCTGGTGCCCAGCGCCGACCACTGGCTGCTCGACGAGCGCCTGGTGCTGTGGCTGGGCCTGGGGCTGGCAGCCAGCTGGCTGGGGCGCTTTCTGTTGGCGGGCGTGTCGCAGTTCATTGCCGGGCGTGCGGCAATCGGCGTGCTCAACAACCTGCGGGTTAACGTGTTCGCCCATGTGCAAGCACTGTCGGTGAGCTACTTCGACCAGACCCGCGCCGGGCGCATTATCGCCCGTGCCGACCGTGACGTGGATGCGCTGGAGCCCTTGCTGGTGCAAGGCCCGCCCGAGCTGCTGGGCGCCCTGCTACGCTGCGGCCTGGCGGCAGTGATGCTTTGGCGCATCGAACCCGGCTTCTTCTACAGCCTGGCGGCCACGGTACCCCTGCTGGCCGTGGCCACCTGGCGCTTCAAGCGGGTGTCGCAGCGCAACTGGGCCAAGGTGGCCGAGCAACGCAGCCGCTTCACCGCGCACCTGGTGGAAAGTGTCAGTGGCGTGCGGCTGATTCAGCAATGCGGCCAGGAGCAGATCAACCAGGCCCGCTATCGCCGTCTGCTGGAAGACTTCAACCAGGCACTGATACGCGGCAGCCTGCGCGCGGGCTGGTTCGCGCCGTTCACCGCGTTGCTGAGCACCGCCGGCATGGCCGTGCTGTTGCTGGTCGGCGCCCATGGCCTGGCGGAGGGCAAGGTTACGGTTGGCCAGGTGGGTGAGAGCCTGTTCTATGTGTTCCTATTCCTTGGCCCACTGCAGGAGCTGTCGGACCTTTTCGAACGCTATTCCACCGGCAGCGCATCCGCCCAGCGCATCTTCCTGCTGCTCGACACGCGGCCACAAGTGCTCGACCCGTCCGCGCCACACCCACTGGCCAGGGCACGTGGCCAGGTGGACTTTGACGCGGTCGGTTTTGCCTATGTGCCGGACAGCCCCCGGCCAGTGATCGACGGGCTGAACCTGCATATCCGCGCCGGTGAAGTGCTGGCCATCGTCGGCCCCTCGGGGCATGGCAAGAGCACCCTGGTGCAGTTGCTGACACGCTTCTACGAAGTGCAGCAGGGCGCCGTGAAACTGGACGGTATCGACCTGCGTGCGCTGGCCCAGCACGACTTGCGGCGCAACGTGGGTGTGGTGCTGCAGGACAATGTGCTGTTCAGCGGCAGCATCCTCGACAACCTGCGCCTGGCGGCACCGGCTGCCGACGATGCGCAGTTGGTAGCTGCAGCCCGCGAGTTGGGCGCCGACGAGGTACTGGAACGGCTGCCGCAGCGCTACCACACCGAAGTCGGCCCGCTGGGCGCGCACCTGAGCCATGGCCAGCGCCAACTCGTGTGCCTGGTGCGGGCGTACCTCGCCGACCCGGCTGTGCTGGTGCTGGACGAAGCCACCTCGGCGGTGGACGTGCACACCGAACGGCGCATACAGCGTGCGCTGCGCCGGCTGTGCCAGGGGCGCACGGCTATCATCATTGCGCACCGGTTGGCGACTATTCGCGATGCGGACCGGATTGCCGTGGTACGGCACGGGAAGGTGGTCGAGCAGGGGCCGCATGCCGAGTTGATCGGGCAAAGTGGTGCTTATGCGGCGCTGTACGACGCGTATCTGCGCAGTGCCGGAGAAGTTGCATCCGA
>NZ_BCBJ01000042.1:0-49921 GCF_001320605.1 Pseudomonas sp. NBRC 111133
GAGGCCGGGCCTGCTCATGCTGCTCTCCCAGCATCCACTGCTGCCCGATTGCTGCCTCAGCAGCACCCCATCACATGCCGACCCCGCAAACCACCACCCCACAGGCCCTGCGCCGTCCATGGCATAGCCGTTGCACCACCCTCCCCACTCGCACACTCTCCCCCTTCAGGAGCCCCCATGACCACCGAATTCTTCTGGCGCCTGCCGCTGGGCACCGACGGTCCGCAGCTGTCCACCGATCGCCACAACCGCGGCAACCCCGTGCATCGCCCCGGCAACATTGCCCCCGGCCGGCTGTCGGGTGGCCAGGCCGACGGTTTCACCTACATCGACTACATCGCCCAGGTAGCCAAGGCTACCGAACTGGCCGGCTTCGAAGGCGCACTGCTGCCCACCGGCCCGGAGCCATGGATCGCCGCCGCTGCGCTGGCCCGCGAAACCCGCCGCATCCGCTTCCTGATCGCCTTCCAGGCCACCTGGACGCTGCCCGCCTATGCCGCGCAGCAGGCAGCGATCCTGCAAAACCTCAGCGGTGGCCGCCTGGACTGGAACATCATCACCGGCGGCAACCCGGCCAGCCAACGGGCCAATGGCGACTTCCTGGAACACGACCTGCGTTACAAGCGCACCGGCGAATTCCTCGACGTGATCCAGGGCCTGTGGCAGAACGACACGTTCTCCTACGCAGGCGATATCTACCGTCTGGAAAACGGCAGCCTGCCGCCGGGCCTGCAACACGAACGCAAACCGGGTGTGTACTTCTCCGGCTTTTCCGATGCTGCGTTGGACGTGGCCGCGCGCCATGCCGATGTGTACCTGAACTGGGCCGAGCCGATTGACAAGCTCAAGCCGCACATCGAACGCGTACGCGAGCTGGCCGACAAGCAGGGCCGCACCGTGCGTTTCGGCCTGCGGGTCGACCTGTTCGCCCGCGAGACCGAAGAACAAGCCTGGCGCGAACTGCGCCAACAGTTCGAGCGCCTGGAAGGCAAGGCCAGCGCCTCGGCCAAAGGCTTCATAACCGGCTCGGACTCCGTCGGCGGTGCACGCCAGGCAGCCTATCACCAAGGTTTGCAGGGCTTTGAGGAACTGGTCCTGGCACGCAACCTGTGGGCCGGTTTCGCCAAGGCCAAGCCTGGCCCCACCGTAGGCCTGGTGGGCAGCCACCAGCACATTGCCGAACGCCTGGCCGAATACCGCGATGCCGGTTTCAGCACCTTCATCCTCGCCGCCAACCCGCACCTGGAAGAAGCCCTGCGCATCGGCCAGGAAGTGCTGCCGCTGGTGCAGCAAACCACCCCAGCCCCCTTGCAGGCCAGCGCCTGAACCTACCGGAGCACACCATGAGCCAACCCCTCGATACCCTGTGGTACACGCGCTGTCCGGTGCCCACCGGCCTGGGCATCGCCGTGCAGCAAGGCTGGCTGCAGGACGACCTGGCCAGCCTTGGCACCCAGGTGCAGTCCTTGCGCGAAGCCGACCAGCAGGCCGTGCGCGAATCGCACTTCGACCACAGCTTGCTCAATTCGGTACGCCACGGCGGCAGCATCCCGGCCATCTGGGCCCGCGCCCAAGGGCGTGACACCCGTGTGATCGGCCTGTCGTGGGCCGATGAAGCGCAGTTGATCCTGACGCGACCAGACAGCGGCATCCACACCGTAAAAGACCTCAAAGGCCGCCGCTTTGGCCTGCCTGACTGGGCCTCGGCACAGATCGACTTTACCCGCGCCCAGGCCCTGCGCGGGCTGGAAAATGCCCTGAAGCTCGAAGGCCTGCAAGTGGGCGACGTGGAGCTGGTCAACTACCGCTACGACGGCACATTCAGCGACCGCCCGGTGCGCAACGTGGCCGGTACACCGGTGTCCAGCACCCAGAGCGAAGGCCGCAACCTGGAACTGGCCGGCCTGCTGCGCGGCGAGGTGGACGCCACCTTCCTCAAGGGCGCCAGTGCCGCGCAACTGTCCCACGCCTTTGCCCTGCGCACGGTGATCGACACCGGCAGCCACCCCGACCCGCTGATCCGCAGCAACAATGGCACGCCGCGCACGCTGGCGGTAGACAGCCACCTGCTTGAGCAGCATCCGCAGGTGGTGCGTACCTTGCTCGGCTCGGTACTGCGCGCCGAACATTGGGCCCACCAGCACCCGGATGAAACCCGCCGCTACCTGGCGCGGGAAACCAACAGCAGCGAATACTGGGTGCAAGTGGCCTACGGCGCTGACGCCCACCTGCGCCTGAGCACCCGCCTGGACGAGCAGGCCATCGACGCCCTGCAGGACTTCGTCGAGTTTCTCAAGCGCTGGCGCTTCATCCCTGCCCGCTTCGAGGTGCGCGACTGGATCGCCCGCCAACCCCTGGACCAGCTGCTGGCCCCCCTTCCCATGGACAGGAAACCCGCGACCCCATGACCAAGCCCCTGGAAACCCTCTGGTACACCCACAGCCCCGTGCCCACCGGCCTCGGCATTGCCGTGCAGTCAGGGCGACTGGCCGAGGCCTTTACGCCGTTCGGCACCAATATCCAGTCGTTGCGTGAGTCCAGCGAACGCGAAGTACGCGAAGCCCACTACGACCACCACCTGCAGAACTCGGTACGCCATGGCGGCAACATCCCGGCGATCTGGGCCTACGCCAGTGGCGTCGAGACCCGTGTACTGGGGCTGTCGTGGAGCGATGAAGTGCAGCTGATTCTCACCACCGAAGAAAGCGGTGTGCGCAGCATTCGCGACCTGAAGAACCGCCGCTTCGGCCTGCCCAAATGGGCCAATGTGCAGATCGACTTCACCCGCGCCCAGGCCCTGCGCGGGCTGGAGAATGCCCTGAAGCTGGAAGGCCTGGCGGTGGCCGATGTCGAGCTGGTCGACTATCCCTACGGCGGCACTTACAGCGACGATGCCAAGCAGCACCTGTATGGCGCCGAAGTGAGCCTGGACACCAGCCGCTTCAGCCGTCGCAACAACGAGCTGATCGGCCTGCTGCGTGGCGATATCGATGCCATCTTCCTCAAGGGCGCCCATGCGGTGCACCTGGCCCACGAGTTCGGCCTGCGCGTGGTGGTCGACACCGGCAGCCATCCCGACCCGCTGATCCGCAGCAACAACGGCACCCCGCGCACCCTGACCGTGGACCGGCACTTGCTGGAAAACCACTTCGATGCCAGCTGTACCTTGGTCGATACGGTGCTGCGCACCGAACAGTGGGCCTGGGCCAACCCGGAAGAAACCCGGCGCTTTCTGGCGCGCGAGCTGAACACCAGCGAGTACTGGGTGGCGGCGGCCTATGGCGACGATGCGCACCGGCGTTTGCGCACGACGCTGGACAGCCGCTCGATCGAAGCGCTACAGGACTTTACCGAGTTCCTGTTCAGGTGGGGGTTCATACCGCGCCGCTTCGGTGTCCGGGAGTGGATTGATTTTCGGGTGCTGGAGCATGTGATCGGCTCGACGTCCCGGTTGGCGGTTTGAATGCCGGGGCGCGCCTTGCGCCCCTAAGCCACACACGTGCGCGCCAGGCGCGGGTCAGTGCGCCAGTGCCTGGCGGAACCGTCGGGTGCTGGCAACCGCCAGCACCAGCCCGATGACTGCCACGCTACCGCCCACAAGGCCGATATCCGCCACGTCCATCTGGCTGCTGACGATACTGCCCAGCAGCGCGCCACCACCAATACCGATGTTGTAAATGCCCGAGAACAACGCCATGGCCACATCGGTGGCGTCGGATGCCAGCTTCAACGTCTTCGACTGCAACGACAGGCTGAAACTGAGAATCGCCACACCCCAGAACATGCTCAGTACCGCGAACGCATAGAAGTTGCCCGACAGCGGCAGCAACAACAGCAGGCACGCTGCCAACAGGCCGATCGAACCCACCAGGAAACCATGGGGGAAACGGTCGCTGTAGCGGCTGAACAGCAACGAACCGAACACCCCGGCACCGCCAAACAGCAGCAGCAACAGCGTGGTGCGCTCACCGCCAATCTGCGCCACATGCAGCGCGAACGGCTCAATGTAGCTGTAGGCGGTGAACTGCGCCGTGATCACCAGCGTCACCAGCGTATAGGTAATGACCAGCGCCTGGCGCTTGAACAGGATCGGCAGGCTGCGCAACGAGCCGGAGTTCTGGCTGGGCAGCAGCGGCAGCGATTTCATCAGGCACAGCATGGTGGCCAGCGCCACCCCGGCAATGCTCAGGAAGGTGATGCGCCAGCCCAGCGCCTCACCCACCACGCGGCCCAGCGGAATGCCCAGCACCATGGCCAGGGTGGTACCAGTGGCCAGCAGGCCCAGCGCCTTGGCCTGCTGGCCCGGTGGTGCCACGCGCACCGCCAGCGAGGCCGTGATGGCCCAGAACACCGCATGCGCCAAGGCAATACCGATACGGCTGACCAGCAGCATGGCAAAGCTCTGCGACAGCCACGACAACAAGTGGCTGACAATGAACACCAGGAACACGCACAGCAACAAGCGCCGCCGTTCGACGTTACGGGTCAGCAGCATCATCGGCAGCGAGGCCAGCGCCACCACCCAGGCATAGATGGTCAGCATCAGGCCGACCTGGGCAGTGCTCATGTCGAAGCTGCGGCCAATGTCACTCAACAACGCCACCGGCACGAACTCGGTGGTGTTGAAGATGAAGGCTGCCAGGGCCAGGGCGATGACGCTCAGCCAGCTGCCGCCGCCCGCCGTGGGTGGCTGGTGGGTGGGTATGGGTCCGTTCATGGGTGCAAACCGCTTCTCCGCAGACAAGGCAACAGGTCGCACGCCAGCCACCCGCTTGCAGGGGCGCCGACGCACGCTTTGTTATTGATAGGAATGCCCGGCATGGTACGCGTCAAGCCGGAGCCTCACAACCGCGTGGTAGGCAGAAGGAGTACCATGCGCGTTTTGTGTGAAACGCGCGTGCAACAAGGAGCCCGATCCGCTCATGGACAAGCAGCACCCCCAGCAGCAGTGGCAGCAGGCGGTAACTGCCTACGCCCAAGCCGTCAACGACTACGTCGCGCAGGGCCGTGCGCAAGGCTGGGATAACCTGGAAGCGCCACAGGCGCCAGCCACCGGGCACTTGCTGGACGCCTGGCTGGCTGCCCTGCAGGCCGCCAATCGCCCTGGCATCGACGAACAGCAGCGCCGAGCGTTTCGCGAGGCCTGGCCACCCGCACACCACCCCTTGGCACCGTTGCTCGATGACCACGGCCAAGGGATCAGCCATGTCCTGCTGCTGGAGGACGGCAGCCTGCTGGCCCGCATCGGCATGCCTTACGACAAGGGCCAGGTCGTGCGTATCGACTGCCATGGGGTGACGCCGGTGATCGGCATCGAGCACTTCGGCCGCTGCCCGGCCCGCCGCTACTTCGCCCTGGCTAATGCCGAGGGCGTGCGTGTGACCGACGGCTGGGGTGGCCCGCAAGTACAGCGGTTGGCATGGCCAAGCGGGCTTGAGGGGTTGCCGTCGGGGTACCCGTTCGAGCCGTTCGACCTGCCGCCCGCGCCAACCGCGCTGGTCCCCTTCCCGGATGGCCAGCGCGTGCTGCTGGTAAGCGCCGAAGGGATCTTCGTGCTGACCACTCAAGGTGCGACTCGCCTGCTGCCGCAACAAACGCGGGTGCTCGACGAGCTGGCCGAAGGCACCGACCCGGACGACATCAGCCTGAGACTGAGCATGGAGCATGGTGCGGTATCGGCGGATGGCCAGCTGATCGTGGTGGGCGAGCAAGGCACCCGCCACCAGGTGCTGGATGCCCAGCTCAGGCCGGTTGCCGAGATCGGCCCAGGCAGCGAGTACCCGCACTTTGCGTTGTTCAACCGCACGGGTGACCAGTTGATCGTCAATGCCTGCCATTTCCATAGCGGTGCAACGCTGGCAGTGAAGGTGGCGGACTTGCCGGGGCTGGATACCGATTACTACAGCCAGGACCCGCGTACCCCGCTGGTGCAGGACGGCGCCAGGGTCTATGCCGGGGTGGCGCGCGATGGCGAGTACATTGTAGGGGATGCCTATGGCTACCTGCGGGCGTTCGGGGAGGATGGTACCGAACATTGGCAGCATTACCTGGGGTCGACCATCAGTGCGATGGATATCAGCGCCGATGGGCAAACGCTGGTGGCGGCGAGCCATGCGGGGGTTGTGTCGGTGATCGCGCTGGACAGCGGGCGGCCTGAATGGCAGATCGGCACCGGGGCGCATGGCGAGGTG
This sequence comes from Pseudomonas sp. NBRC 111133, assembly GCF_001320605.1. NCBI lineage: Bacteria > Pseudomonadati > Pseudomonadota > Gammaproteobacteria > Pseudomonadales > Pseudomonadaceae > Pseudomonas > Pseudomonas sp. NBRC 111133. The sequence goes on from NZ_BCBJ01000042.1 coordinate 6,192, forward strand.
CGGCGGTGGTTGTTCTGGAAGGGTTGGGACAAGGCGATGGCCTGGTAACGGCTCCAGCCGCTTTATTGCCTGTACTGGCCTCTTCGCGGGCAAGCCCGCTCCCACAGGGACCGCACAGACTTTGAAAACTGTGCAGTACCTGTGGGCTTGCCCGCGAAGAGGCCGGTACAGACAACCGAAAATAATCAGCCCTGCAAAGTGGCCATGTCGATTACGAACCGGTACTTCACATCACCGGCAATCATACGCTCGTACGCCTGGTTGATATTGCGAATATCCAGCATCTCGATATCGCAACGGATGTTGTGCTCGGCGCAGAAGTCCAGCACTTCCTGAGTCTCGGCAATGCCCCCGATCAACGACCCCGCCAGCACCCGGCGCTTCATCACCAGGTTGGCCGCGTGCACCGCCGGGTCGATCGGTTCGATCAGGCCGACCAGAATGTGCACACCGTCGAACTTCAGGGTTTCAAGGTACGGGTTGAGGTCGTGCTGTACCGGAATGGTGTCCAGCAGGAAATCGAACCGGCCGGCAGCAGCGTGCATCTGCTCGGCATCGGTGGACACGATCACGTGGTCGGCGCCTTGGCGGCGGGCTTCTTCGGCCTTGGCCTGGGACCGGGTGAACAGGGTCACTTCGGCACCCAGGGCCTTGGCCAGCTTGATGCCCATGTGGCCAAGCCCACCCATACCGAGGATGCCGATTTTATGGCCCGGGCCGACGCCGTGGTGCTTGAGCGGCGAATAAGTAGTGATGCCGGCGCACAGGATAGGCGCCGCGCTGGGCAAGTCCATGCCAGCCGGAATGCGCACCACGAAGTGCTCGCTGACCACGATGCTGCTGGAATAACCGCCCATGGTGTTGCTGCCGTCGACCCGGTCCGGGGTGGCGTAGGTCATGGTCGGGCCTTCCAGGCAATATTGCTCCAGGTTCTTGGCGCAGGCTTCACAGTGGCGGCACGAGTCGACCATGCAGCCGACGCCCACCAGGTCACCGACCTTGTGCGCAGTCACCTGGCCGCCCACCGCCGTGACGCGGCCGATGATTTCGTGGCCGGGCATCAGCGGGTACACGGCAATGCCCCATTCGTTGCGCGCCTGGTGGATATCGGAATGGCACACGCCGCAGTAAAGGATTTCGATGGCGACATCGTCCGGGCGTGGGTTGCGGCGCTCGAAGGTGACAGGGGCCAGGAGGCTGGTGGGGGTTTGGGCGGCGTAACCGATGGCGGTATACATGCAGGGCCTCGCAGTAAAGTGAAACGATTCAGGCGGCGCATTTTGCGCGCCGTTTGCTGCCTCGCACACGGCTGATTCTCCGGCATGCATGCCTGATTCTCCGAAGATTCCCCCCAGCATCTGGCGCTACACCTTCAATCTGCGATGATTAGGCTGTCCGATTCTCTGCCCCTGGTTCACCATGCAACTGACCCGCCACGTCGACGCCAACGCGCCGCTCTGCGCGCTGATCCGCAGCCTCGCCACGCGCCCTGGCTTCGTCCCCACGCACCTGCCCCAGGTACAGGTGCTGAGCTGGGACCACTATGTGGCCAGCAGCCCTCAGATCTACGAGCCCAGCCTGATGATCCTGGCCCAGGGCAGCAAGCTGGCGCGCCTGGGGCCGCGTACCCTGGAATATGGCGCCGGGCATTACCTGGTGCAGGCGTTGTCGGTCCCGTTCATGTGTGAAACCTTCGCCACACGTGAAGCGCCCTTGCTGGGCGTGGCGGTAGACATCGACCGTGGCGTGCTGAGTGAACTGGTGCAAAGCATGGACCTGGCACCGGACGCTGCAGTGCAGGCACAAACCCCGCAATCAATGACTTCGGCAGCGCTGGATGCGCCGATGCGCGACAGTGTGGAGCGGCTGCTGCACTGCCTGCAGGACCCGCTGGATGCCAAAGTGCTGGGCCCGGCGCGCGTACGCGAAGTGCTGTACACCGCCCTGCGCGGCCCACAGGCCGGTGTGTTGCGGGCACTGGTGGAGCAACAGGGGCACTTCGCCCGCATCGGCGCCGCCCTCGCCCACCTGCGCGCGCACTACAGCGAGCCGCTGAGCGTGGAGGCACTGGCTGCGCGGGCAAACATGAGCGTTTCGACCTTCCACGAACACTTCAAGCGCTGCACCGACATGGCACCGATGCAGTACCTCAAACGCCTGCGGTTGTTAAAGGCGCAGCAGATGCTGATCGGTGAAGGCCTGGGGGTGGCACAAGCTGCGCACCGGGTGGGCTACCAGAGCACCTCGCAGTTCAGCCGCGAGTACAAGCGCCAGTTTGAACGCAGCCCGGGGGATGAGTCGCCGTATCAGAGCTTGCCGGTGTAGCAGACCATCACCGCGTTTAGAGCCATGGCATTGATTGCGGGCTTGCGCGCAGCTTTGCCCAGCGTCAACTCGAAAGCGGCCACTGTTCCAATGGCCAGTAAGATCCCTTACGCGACTCGTATAGCGTGAAGTGGCGTGCCGAGAGGTAGAACTCCGGCGCGCTGCAGGCTTCGGGCGGTTGCCCACGGTAATCCCTGGACAGCGTCAAGTGCGGGCGATATTCACGGCTGGCGGCCTCCACCCCCAACGGCAGCAACGCCTGCTGCAACCCGTACACCAGTTGCAACAGGGCCGGCGGTGTCTGCTGTGCCTCCAGCACCAAAGCGCTGGCCCGCTGCCACACCTGCAAACGGTCGAGCAACAGCCGTGGCGGCGCAGTCGGCAGCGCCAGTTGATCGACCGCCGCACAGATCGCAGGCACCTGCGCGGCATCCACGTCACCAAGAAACAGCAACGTGACATGAAAGTTGGCCGCCGACACCGGTTTGCCGCTGCGCAGGTTCAAACCCCGGCGCCACTGCGCCAGGGCACGGCGCTGTACATCGCTGACCGGCAGGGCGAAAAACAGCCGTTTGAAGGGGCTACCGCTGGGTCGTGCATCCTGAACCATACAAACTCCCGAACATGAAACGTTTGCGCAAGACTGTAGGGCATTACACCAATGTCGCCCCGTCGTTTCGTAACAATAAGTACAAACTGCCCCCATGATTGTTTATGCTGGCTGGCTTATGCCATGGCGCATGGCCATTTTTCGACAAGTAAACGTCCATGAAAATTGCACTCGTACTTATCTTCGTCCTCTCGATCGCCTATGTTCACCTTCGCGGTCGGGTTCGTCACAAGCTGACCCGCCAGCTGGGCGACCATTCCAGCTTCCTGGCCCCGGTCAACAGCTTCCTGTACCTGTTTTCCAAGCTGCCGGCCAAGCCTTACCTGCCGGTCGAGGCCTTCCCCGAACTCAAGCCGCTGCAGGACCACTGGCAGGAAATCCGCGAGGAAGGGCGCCAGTTGCTGCATGTGGGCGAAATCAAGAAGTCCGACAATTACGATGACGTCGGTTTCAACTCGTTCTTCAAGACCGGCTGGAAGCGCTTTTACCTGAAGTGGTACGGCGAAAGCCACCCGTCGGCAATGGCCCTGTGCCCACGTACCACCGAGCTGCTGCAAGGCATCGGCACCGTCAAGGCCGCCATGTTCGCCACCCTGCCGCCGGGCGCCAAGCTGGTGCGCCACCGTGACCCGTATGCCGGCTCGTACCGCTATCACCTGGGCCTGGATACGCCAAACGACGACGGTTGCTACATCGACGTGGACGGCGAGAAGTACTCGTGGCGCGACGGTGAGGGGGTGATCTTCGACGAAACCTACATTCACTACGCGGCCAATACCACCGAACACAACCGCATCATCCTGTTCTGTGACGTCGAGCGCCCGCTCAAGTACCGCTGGGCAACGGCGTTCAACCGCTGGTTCAGCCGCAACGTCATGGCCGCCGCCGCCGCGCCCAACGGTGACGGCGACAAGACCGGTGGTATCAACCGGCTGTTCACCCGCATCTACAAGATCCGCGAGCGTGGCAAGGCACTGAAGAAGCGCAACCGCATGCGTTACTACCTGGAAAAATGGGCCGTGGTCGCGGCGTTGGTGCTGGTGTTCATCTACATCTGACCGGTTTATGCAGGCCCTTCTACCATCGGCCTGCGTACACCCACCAAAGTACAAGCCTCACACTTGCCACACTTCGACTAGCCTGAAAGCTCCACTCGCAACCCCCCCAAGGTGAAGACGATGAGCATGATGGACTGGGACGCCTACCGTAAGCAGTTGATGGCCGGCATCGGCGATCTCAAGCAACTCTCCCCCGACACCGTGGCCGGCTACATGACCGCCAGCGGTGCGGGGGCCAAGACCAACCACCTGGACGCCAAGACCCGCGAGCTGATCTCTCTGGCGGTGGCTGTGACCACCCGCTGCGACGGCTGCATCGCCGTACATTCGCAGCAGGCGGTCAAGCATGGCGCCAGCCGCGAGGAAATTGCCGAGGCCCTCGGCGTGGCCGTGGCCATGAATGCCGGTGCCGCGCTGGTCTACTCGGCGCGGGCCATGGATGCTGTGGGCAAGGCCAACGGCTGAGCACAAACGGCTCCGCCGCCCTTGCGCGACGGCGCCGCGCGATCCAGACTGGGCGGCTTAGCCCGCGCAGGAACCCGCATGATCCACATTCGCCCCATGACGCTCGACGATTTCGATCGTTTCTGGCCCACCTTCCAGGCCATTGTCCAGGCCCGTGAAACCTATGCCTTCGACCCCGCCCTAAGCTTCGAACAAGCCCGCCAGTTGTGGCTGGAACTGCCCTTGCACACGCTGCTGGCCGAAGAAGATGGCGAGCTGCTGGGTTCGTATTACCTCAAGGCCAATGCTGCCGGGCCTGGTGCGCATGTGGGCAATTGCGGCTACATGGTCTGCGAACAGGCGCGTGGCCGTGGCGTGGCGCGCCTGATGTGCGAGCACTCGCAGAAGCTGGCACGTCAGGAGGGCTTTCTGGCCCTGCAGTTCAACTCGGTGGTGGCCAGCAATGAAGTGGCCGTGGCGCTGTGGCGCAAACTGGGCTTCGAGACCGTTGGCCGCTTGCCCAAGGCTTATCGCCATGCCCGCCTGGGGCTGGTGGACTGCCTGGTGATGTACAAATGGCTGGCGGACGAGCCGGTGGTGGAGAAGCCGCCATTGCTGATCGGGCGCAAGAATATCGAAGCGCGGGTGTCGCGCCGGCGCGGGCGCTGATCGGCCAACCGCGCTCACCCACACCGCGCATTTGACGCCCCGGCGTTTCAATGGTCAGATGCGCGCCAGTTTCAGGTGCCCTGTACCGCCGCGTGCAGGGTGAAACGGGAAGCCGGTGCGTCGTATCGACCACGACAAGTCCGGCGCTGCCCCCGCAACGGTAAGCGAGCGAACCCTTCGACATACCACTGTGCATGAGCATGGGAAGGTGAAGGTTTCATGCCCCTCGCAAGCCCGGAGACCGGCCTGGAGCTTCACTTGGCAACCCGCGGTGGGCGGGCGCAGGCCGGTATCCGTGCGCGCGCCTGCCTGCACGGTGCGCCTTTGCGTGTTTTCCACCGGGATCCATTCATTCCTGCAGCAGTGGAACGACATGTCCCGTATGTTCAAGCTTCATCCCCTGGCGGCCTGCCTGGCCGTCGCCCTGCCAGCCCTGGCCGATGACCAAGGCCGACAGCCCCTGGCCCTGCCCTCCACGGCCATCACCGACACCCTCGACAGCCACGCTATCGACCTGGTCACGCCGACCCAGGCCGGCTCGCGCCTTGGCCTCAACGCCCTGGAGACGCCGGCCAGCACCAGTAGCATCAGCACCGAGCAGATCCAGCAGCGCAACAACCTCACGGTGCAGGACGCCGTGACCCGTTCGCCGGGCATCACCTTTGTCGGCTCCCCGGGCGACGGCGGCACGGGCCTTTCTGCTCGCGGCTTTGCCGGGCACAGCTCGGTGATGACCCTGTTCGACGGCGCACGTCTGTACACCGGCGCCGGCACCCAGACCTTCCCTGTCGACCCGTGGATGGTCGAGCGCATCGACGTGATTCGCGGCCCGGCTTCGGTGCTGCATGGCGAGGGCGCCACCGGTGCGGTGGTCAACGTGATCCCGAAAAAGCCGTTTGCCGGCGAAGTGCGTAACCACCTGCGCCTGGGGTACGGTTCGTGGGACCGCCAGCAGCTCGGCCTGGACAGCGGTGGCAGCCTCAGCGAACGCCTGAGCTACCGCCTGACCCTGAACCAGCAAAGGGGCAATGGCTGGGTCGACCGCACCCCTTCGCGCAGCCTGGCCCTGAGCGCCGCGCTGCGTTTCGACGCCAGCGACGACCTCAGTTTCACCCTTGCCCACGACCGTGGCGATGCGGAGCCAGCCAACTACTACGGCACGCCACTGATCGATGGCCACTACCGCAGCAGCCTGCGCAAAAAAAACTACAACGTGCAGAACGACGTGCAGCACTACGTCGATGAATGGACCCGGCTGAACACCGACTGGACGCTGAACGACCACCTCAGCGCCAGCAACCAGCTGTACTACATCAAGAGCCGCCGCCACTGGCGCAACGCCGAAGACTACAGCTGGGACGCCGAGCGCCAGGAGTTGCAACGCGGCAGCTACCTGGAGATCAAGCACAACCAGGAGCAGTTCGGCGACCGCCAGACCTTTACCTTCGACCACACCCTGTTCGGCCTGGCCAGCAAGACCGTGGTGGGCGCCGAGTACAACAAGGTGCGTTTCAACGTCGACAGCAATGCCCCCTACAACGACGTGGGCGGCGACTACATCGACCCGTGGCAGCCGCAACCTGGGTGGTTCCACAGCGCCTCGCCCCTGCGCCCGCAAACCTTGTCCACCACCCACACCTTCGCCTTGTTCGCCGAGAACCGCCTGCAGCTGAGCGATCGGTTGTCGTTGGTCACGGGCGTGCGCCGCGACCAGAACCACATCGACCGCGACAACCTGGTCGATGGCAGCCGCAGCGACCACAGCCTGCAAGGCGGCAACTGGCGCGTCGGCCTGGTGTATGCGTTTACCGACGACCTATCGCTGTACGGCCAGTACTCCACCAGTGAGGATGGGGTGAACAACCTCATCAGCCTCAGCCCGGCTCAGATGCACTATGACCTGACCGAGGCGAAGCAGACCGAGGTGGGCCTGAAGCAACGCTTCTGGGACGGTCGCGGTGAATGGACGTTGGCGGCCTACCACATCGTCAAGAAGAAGCTGCTGGTTGACGACCCGATCACCCACGAGAGGCAGCAGGCCGGGCAGCAGACGTCTGATGGCCTGGAAGCAACCCTGGAACTGGCGCTGGCGCATCAGTGGCAGGTGTCGGCGAACGCATCGCTGGTGCGCGCCAAGTATGATGACTTTGACGAAATGGTCGGTGGTGCAGCGCAGGACCGTGCGGGCAATCGCCCGGCCAATGTGCCACGGCGGACTGCCAACCTGTGGCTGAGCAAAGGCTTCGGGCAGCAGGTGGAGGCCGGCATTGGTGTGCGTTATGTGGATGAGCGCTTTGCCAATACTGCCAATACCCAGAGCGCGCCTGGGTACACCGTGGTCGATGCCAGTGTTGCCTGGCAAGTGCTACCGGACGTGCGGCTGGGGTTGCAGTTGAACAACCTGTTTGATCGTGAGTATGTGCAGTCGGCGTTCAGTGGGCAGCAGTGGTTGATGGGGATGCCACGATCGTACTTTGCGACGGTGGATTACAGCTTCTGATTCAGGTTGCCTGTACCGGCCTCTTCGCGGGCTCGCCCGCTCCCACAGGGATATCACAAACATTGAAAACTGTGGTGTACCTGTGGGAGCGGGCAAGCCCGCAAAGAGGCCGGCACAGGTAACACAAAACCCTCTACCAACCTCTAACCAATTAGTTATAAGATAACGTTTTACATGACATTCATTCCTATCAGCGACCCTCCATGACAAGCGCCAGCGCCACCCCCACCCTGCTCACCCAGCGCCTGCAGAGCATCGACGCCCTGCGCGGCCTGGTGATCCTGTTCATGCTCCTGGACCACGTCCGCGAAACCTTCTTCCTGCACCGTCAGGTCAGCGACCCGATGGCCATCGACACCACCGAGCCGTCGCTCTTCATCAGCCGCACGCTGGCCCACCTCTGCGCGCCAGTGTTTGTCCTGCTGACCGGCCTTTCGGCCTGGCTGTACGGCGAAAAGCATCAGGGCCGTGGCGATGTGTCGGCGTTCCTGTTCAAACGCGGTCTGTTTCTGGTGGCGCTGGAGTTTACGCTGGTCAACTTCGCCTGGACCTTTCAGCTGCCGCCCAGCGTCATCTACCTGCAAGTCATCTGGGCGATTGGCATCAGCATGATCGCCCTGTCGCTGCTGGTATGGCTGCCACGCGCCGCCCTGCTGACCCTGGGCGCAGTCATCGTCGCCGGCCATAACCTGCTCGACGGCCTGCACTTCGGCGTGGAATCGGCCTTGCATGTACCGTGGGCGATCCTGCATGACCGTGGCTGGCTGGCGTTTTCCGATACCCTGCGCCTGCGCACGTCCTACCCGGTGCTGCCGTGGATCGGCGTCATCGCCCTGGGCTACGGCCTGGGCCCGTGGTTCGCCCGTGGCAGCGAGGCCGGCGAACGTCAGCACCGCCTGCTGCTGGCCGGGCTGGTCGCGTTGCTGGGCTTTGTCGTGTTGCGAATGTTCAACGGCTATGGCGAGGCGCCCTGGAGCGGCTACCCAACCTTCACGCAAACCCTGATGAGCTTCTTCAACATCACCAAATACCCGCCGTCACTGCTGTTCCTGGCACTGACCCTGGGCTGCGGCCTGCTGTTGCTGCGCGCCTTCGAGCGCGCCGGCCAGGCCCGCTGGATCAGCGTGCTGGCGGTGTTTGGTGCTGCGCCGATGTTCTTCTACCTGCTGCACCTGTACGTGCTGAAGCTGCTGTACCTGGCCAGCGTGGCGCTGTTCGGCCTCAACCATGGCGACTATTTCGGTTTCGATGGCATCGCCGCCGTGTGGCTGGGTGCCGTTCTGCTGGCCGCGTCGCTGTACCTACCGGTGCGCAAGTTCGCCCGCCTGAAAGCGCGCCGTCGCGACATCACCTGGCTGAAGTATTTCTAGCTGCAAGTTGCAAGCTGCAAGAGGTGGCAGCGTACGCCTGCTCGCTTCTGCTTGAAGCTTGAAGCTTGAAGCCGAAGGCGTCTAAGATGCGGGCCGCCGGTTTCCACCACGGAATTAATAGGGAATCCCAGGCCCGCCAACACGGGCCAAACGGAACTGCCCCCGCAACTGTAGGTGCCGAGCCTGCTCCATCGATGCCACTGGGCGTAATAGCCCGGGAAGGCTGGAGCCGGGCCATGACGCACCAGTCAGGAGACCTGCCGGCCTACTTATACCAACCGGCGGGGTGTCCGGGATTGGCCATCTGTGTTGCCCCTGCCAACGGCGGGGCGCGGCGATGCCTGTCCGTGCGTTCCTCACCCGAACTGTCCGATAGGAGATCGCCCAGCATGCTGCCCCGTTTCGCCACCCTGCTCGCCGGCCTCGGCCTGACTGGCCTGGCCCAGGCCGCCGCCACCCATTACCCGCTTACCGTCGAGAATTGCGGCAGGCCGCAGACGTTCGCCCAAGCGCCGCAACGCGCCGTCACCATCGGCCAGGCCGGCACTGAAATGCTCTACGCACTGGGCCTGGGTGACAAACTGGCTGGCACCTCGTTGTGGTTCAACAACGTACTGCCCGAATACAAGGCGCAGAACGACAAGGTGCCGCGCCTGGCCGACAACGACCCAAGCTTCGAGGCGGTAGTGGGCAAGCGCCCGCAACTGGTCGCGGTACAGTTCGAATGGATGGTCGGCGCCCAGGGCGTAGTCGGCACCCGCGAACAGTTCGACGAACTGAAGATACCCACCTACCTGCTGCCGTCGGACTGCGAAGGCAAGGACAACCTGGTCGGCGCCGACGGTACTCGCCTGCAAGCGTTCCAGGTAGGCAGCATCTACAAGAGCGTCAGCCAGCTGGCCGAGATCTTCGATGTGCAAGACCGCGGCACTGACCTGAATGCCGAGCTTAAAGGCCGCCTGGACAGCGCCAAGGCACACCTGGCGGGCAAGGACCTGTCCGCCACCTCGGCACTGTTCTGGTTCTCCAGCGCCGACCTCGACATCGACCCGTACGTGGCCGGCCGCCAGGGCGTCGCCGACTTCATGCTGCGCACCCTGGGCGTGCGCAACGTGGTCGAGTCCACGGAGGAATGGCCCACCGTAGGCTGGGAAACCTTGGCCAAGGCCAACCCCACCTGGCTGATCATCGCGCGCATGGACCGTCGCCGCTTCCCCGCCGACGACTACCAGAAAAAGCTCGAATTCCTGCGTAGCGACCCGGTTACCCGCAACATGGACGCGGTGAAGCATGACCGCATCATCATCCTCGACGCCGACGCCATGCAGGCCGGCATCCGCCTGTTCAGCGGCCTGCAGACGTTGTCTGCCGCCTTTGCCAGCGGTAAAGCGGCCCAGTGATGATTCGCCTGTTACCTTGCATCGCGGTCGCCCTCGCAGCCCTGCTGGCCGCCTTGCTGGCCGGCACCGCCATGGGTGAAACCAACCTGTCGCCCCGTGTGGTTGGCCAGGTGCTGGCCAACCACCTGTGGCAGGCCGGCTACCCGGTCGACCCGATCGACGCCGGCATCGTCTGGAACTACCGCCTTACCCGCACCCTGGTCGCCGCTGCTTGCGGTGCCGGCCTGGCGACGTGTGGCGTGATCCTCCAGGCGCTGTTGCGCAACCCCTTGGCCGAGCCTTATCTGCTGGGGCTGTCTGCCGGCGCCTCGACCGGCGCGGTGCTGGTCGGCCTGCTGGGGCTGGGTGGCCTGGCATTGAGCATGTCCGCCGGGGCGTTCATCGGCGCACTGGCCGCATTCACCCTTGTTCTGGTACTGGCCCGCGCGGCCGGCCCCGGCAACAACAACGCCCAGGTCATCCTTGCCGGCATTGCCGGCTCGCAACTGTTCAACGCGCTGACCGCCTTTCTGATCACCAAGTCGGCCACTGCCGAACAGGCACGCGGCATCCTCTTCTGGCTGATGGGCAACCTCAGCGGGGTACGTTGGCCATCGGTGTGGCTGGCGGTGCCGGTGGCACTGTTCGGCCTGGTGGTGTGCCTGTTGCACCGCCGCGCGCTGGATGCTTTTACCTTCGGCGCCGATTCGGCTGCTTCGCTGGGCATCCCGGTGCGGCGCATCCAGCTACTACTAATCAGTTGCGCGGCGCTGGTGACGGCGGTGATGGTGTCCATCGTCGGTGCCATCGGTTTTGTCGGGCTGGTGATTCCCCATGCCCTGCGCCTGCTGCTCGGCCCCGGGCACAGCCGCCTGCTGCCCGCCAGCGCACTGGGCGGCGCGCTGTTCCTGATTGCCGCCGACGTGCTTTCGCGCACCTTGATTGCAGGCCAGGTGATCCCTGTGGGAGTGGTCACCGCGCTGATCGGGGCACCGGTCTTCGCGCTGATTCTGGTTAGCCGCCGGGGGCGCTCATGACCGTCATGACCGCTGTACAGGTTTCGCCCCTGAGTTGCCAGGGCCTGGGGTTGCAACTGGCCGGCAATACCGTGCTCAGCGGTATCGATCTGAGCGTTGTCGCGGGTGAAACGCTGGGCATTGTCGGCCCCAACGGCTCAGGCAAGTCTTCGCTGCTCAAGTTGCTGGCCGGGCTGCGCAAGCCGGCCAGCGGCAGCGTGCAACTGCTGGGCGAACCGCTGGCACAGCTGTCCCGCCGCCGTGTGGCGCAGGCCCTGGCACTGGTCGAACAACAGGCCGACACCCTCGATGCAATCCGTGTGTTCGACGCCGTGGCCTTGGGCCGTACACCTTGGCTGTCAGCACTGGCTCCGTTCTCACAAGAAGACCGTGTCATCGTCGAGCAGGCGCTGGCTGACCTCGACGCCCTGCACCTGCGCACACGCCTTTGGGGCACATTGTCCGGTGGCGAGCGCCAGCGCGTGCACATCGCCCGCGCCCTGGCGCAACGGCCGCAAGTACTCTTGCTGGACGAGCCGACCAACCACCTGGACATCCAGCACCAGCTAAGCCTGCTGCAACAGGTTCAGGCCCTGCCGGTCACCACCCTGGTAGCGCTGCACGACCTCAACCAGGCGCTCACCTGCGACCGCGTGGCCGTACTCGACAAAGGCCACCTGGTCGCCCTGGGCAAACCCCTTGAAGTGCTCACCCCCGAGCGCCTGCTGAACACCTTTGGCGTTCACGCCCATTACCTTACCGACCCCTTCGACGGCGCGCGCATCCTGCGCTTTCGCGCCCCCTGAACCAGGACGTTCACCCGATGCCGCTGCGCCCTCTCGCCTTGCTGCTTGCCAGCACCCTGCTCGCCCCGGCCGCGCTGGCCGACGTGTACGAAGTGAAAATGCTCAACCGTGGCAGCGAAGGCGCGATGGTGTACGAGCCGGACCACTTGCGCATCGCGCCCGGCGACACCGTGCGCTTCCTGCCCACCCAGAGCGGGCACAATGCGGCCAGCGTGGCAGGCCTGCTGCCCACCGGGGCCAAGCCCTTCAAGAGCAAGCTGAACCAGCCGTTCGAACAGACCTTCAGCGAGCCGGGCATATACGGCATCCAGTGCATTCCGCACCTGGCGATGGGCATGGTGATGGTCGTTCAGGTAGGTGACGCATCGGCGACCGAACTGCCCGCCAACTTGCCGGCGCGGGCCAAGGCCCGCTTTGCTGCCCAGTTGCAGAAGCTTGAGGCCGCGCAATGAGCCGGTTGTTGTTGGCGCTGCCACTGCTGGGGCTGGCGCCCTTCGCCCAGGCCGACTCCGCACAGTCGCAAAGCAACGGTTTTGTCGAGGATGGCAGCTGGAGCATCCTCAACCGCAGCGTGTTCGACCAGCGCGACTACAAGCGTGGCGGGCGCAACAGTTCCGCACGAAATACCTACAAGCCACGCAGCGAACGCAGCGGCAAGGCTGAAGAATGGGCCTAAGGTTTGATGGGTACCTTCCAGTCTGGCTTTACTCAAGGCCTGATAGGTGTCGGCGTAGATGCCCACGCCTACCTGGGCGTGCAACTGGACAGTGGCGGCGGCCGTGCGGGCAAGGCGCGCTTGCTGGGGGTCGATAACGACGGGCACCCGAAGAACGAATACAGCCGCGCAGGTGCGGCATTGAAACTGCGCATGGCCAATACCGTGTTGTCCTACGGTGAGCAGCGGATCAAGACCCCGGTGTTCAGCTCTTCCGACAGCCGCCTGCTACCCGAAACCGCCACCGGTTATTTCCTTACCAGCAACGACTTCAACACGCTCAAGCTGGTGGCCGGGCACTTCAACGAGAGCACCGACCGCAATGCCACAAGCCACGATCAGGGCTTTGTGGTGAACTACTCCAACGGCAAACAGGGCAACAGCTTCGACCTGGCCGGGGTGGTCTGGAACCCGGGCGCCCGCTTCAGCGGCAGCCTCTACACCTCGCGCTACGAGGACAGCTGGAACCAGCATTACCTGGGCAGTACCCTCAGCCATGCGCTGGATAACCGCCGCAGCGTCAGCCTGGACCTCAACCTGTACCGCACCACCGACACCGGCAAGGCGCTGTCCGGGCGCATCGACAACACCCCCTGGAGCCTGGTATCGCGCTACAACCAAGGGCCGCACGGGTTCAGCCTGGGCTGGCAACAGGTAGACGGCAACACGCCGTTCGACTATGTGACGCGTGGCGCGATCTTCATTGCGAACGCGGTGCAGATGTCGGACTTCAACGCACCCAACGAAAAGTCATGGCAGGCACGCTATGACCTGAACATGGGGGCCTATGGGGTGCCAGGGTTGAACCTGACGGCGCTGTACGTGCGGGGGTTCGATATCGACGGCACACATGTCGACCCGACTGGCGGGTATGCGTACCTGGGGTATGCCAAGGGTGGCAAACATTGGGAACGCGACCTGGAGGCGCGGTATGTGGTGCAGAGTGGCAAGGCCAAGGGCACCACGTTCTCGCTGCGGCATAACATGCACCGGGGGAACACGGCGCAGGCGGAGCTGGATGGTGACCAAATTCGCTTGGCGGTGGAATGGCCACTTTCGGGTAGTTTCTGAGGTACGGTGTTGCCTGGATGGGGGCCGCATAGCGGCCCCAGTAACTTTCAGGCAACCGAGCTGCCTGCAGGCAGCAACCCCCACTCCACCCGTTCCTGAACGCTCATCGTCGCCAATACCTCGGCAAAGGTCTGCTCAAGCTCCGAACTGACATTGCCAAATACCCGGTAGTTGGTCAGCAGGTAGCGCTTCACCGTCCTCGGCCAGCGCCGTTCCTTGTGCGCCGCATTGATGATGCCTTTGGCATCATGCCGCGTCGCGCCACGCCACAAGTCCATCAACCTGTTCTCGAAATCGCCGAAGGTCCACAGGTCACTGCGGTCCTCGAACTCGTCCAGCAGTTTAAGTTTGTACAGGGCCATGTGTGGCATCGTGAGCCTCCCTCGGTGCAGTGAAAAAGCCTTGCATGAGGGAAGTTAATCAAGCCGGGCCGTCCTGGAAATGAACGCGTCGATCACGCCGAAAAGGCCGCTGTAGGGGCTTTCCCACAAATCACCGCAGCCGCAGCTGCATGTGCGTGGTCTGCCAGACCGGGTCTTGCTCCACGTCCACCACCGCAAACCCATGCCGTTCCCAGAACGCAATCGCACCCGGGAGAAACGGATGCGTATGCAGGTACAGGCAATCGATACCCGCCTGCACCGCCTGCTCGCGCAATGCACTGAACAACGCGCCAGCCAGCCCCTGCCTGCGATAGGCCGGCAGCACGAACAGGCGTACCACCTCCACTACCCGCTCGGCGTGATAGTCAAGCTGGGCAAAACGATGGTCATAGGGCACATAGCCGATCACCGCGACCAGCCGACCGTCATCGCGGGCTTCAAGAAAGCACCCCGCGCCGTCCAGGTAGGTTTCGGCAAAGTGCGCAAGGTCGTGCGGCAAGGGGGCCGCGACAAGCATCGGGAACAGCTCGCGGCGGGCGCTTTCGACAAACGCCACGACTTCGGCAATGGCGACGCACTGTACAGGTTGCAGGGTCCGGTTCGGCATGGGCTGCTGGCAATGGTTGGAGGGCTGGGTTCTACACCAGCGTGCCGGTCAAGGCAAATCACGGGGCTCGTCGCGGCCATGCGGACATCGGTATAATCGGCAGTCTTCACTGCCCGACCAGGCCACGCCATGCCTCGCTTCCAGAAGTTGCTGTTGCCCCTGCTGCTGACTGCCGCCCTTGCCGCCTGCGACCAGAAGCCCACCCGTAAACAACAGATAATCGCCCAGCTACCGCTGCAGGATGCCTACACGCACAATATCGAGCGCATGGCCACGCTGCTCGGCCGCACTCACCCGCAGCTGTCGCAAGCCACCATCCAGGGCGTACTGCGCAAATACCTCACCGTCGAGGACCAGCACCAGGACCTGTTCCGCCTCTACAGCGAACAGAATTTCAGCGACGCCGAGTTCGCCACCATCGTCGATGCCACCCAGGACCCGGCCAAGGCCCGCGCGCTGGAAGACACCGAAGCCGGCCGGCGCCTGAGCGAAAAGGTCACTGCCCTGATGCGCGAAACCGCCCGCGATGTGAAGGTGCAGGCGCTGGTCGAGCGACGCATGCAACAGGTGGAAGACGAGCTGAATGCGCTAGACAGGGCAGGCTCCTGAATGCAGCGCCCGTTCACGCGCTAGTGCATATGGCTGTTCCCATTTCTTAGCTATCTTCAAAGCCCGAGGTCAGGATTGCCACACGCCAAGCACGGATTGCGCCTGGATCTACGAACACTCATTCTGGTGCTCTGCGCCCTTACGGCCCTGGTCATGCTGTGCGCCAGCTATTTCGCCAGCTACCGCGTGCAGCGGCAGCTGCTGATCGACCACGCCCTGGAAGCCAACCGGGTGTATGCGACGAAACTGGCGGCCATCACCGAGACCTTCATCGGCAACGCCTTGCAGCAGCTTTCATTCAGCGCCGGCGTGCAGGGCCACCAGTTGAGCGACGCGGCAGCACTGCAGGTGGAGACCGACCGTGTACTGGGCCAGAGCATGGCCTTCAACTCCACGTTCGTGATCGATGCCAACGGCGTGCTGCTGGCGATTTCCCCAGCCTCGCTACGCCACTTTGTCGGCACCCGCATGCAGTCGCCGGGTGTGCAGGAAGCCCTGCACGAACGCCGCCCTCTGGTTTCCACACCCTACCTGTCGGCGGCCAACAACCTGGTGGTGGTGTTGTCGCACCCCATTTTCGACAGCAACGGCCGTTACCTCGGGTACGTGGGTGGCAGCCTGTACCTGCGAGAACGCAACATCCTCAACAGCCTGCTGGGCGAGCACTTCTACAAGGACGGCTCGTACCTGTATGTGGTTGACCGCAACCGTCGCCTGCTCTACCACCCCAACAGCCAACGGGTAGGCACCGTGGTGGAAGGCAACGCGCTGGTCGACCAACTGGCAACACTGGACAGCGGTACCCGGCAACTGACGAACAGCCTGGGCGTGGAAATGCTGGCCGGGTACGCTACCGTGCCCAGCGCCGCCTGGGGCGTGGTGGCGCAGCAGCCGCTGGCACAGACCGTAACGCCGCTGAGCCACCTGATTCTCAACGTAATCGGCACCTCCGCGCCCTTTGCGCTGGTGGGCAGCCTGCTGCTGTGGTGGCTGGCCCTGACCATTGCCCGACCACTCTGGCAACTGGCCGCCGGCGCCCGTTCGATGGACCGTGCCGGTACAGCCGAACGCTTGCACCGGGTACCCGCCTGGTACTTCGAGGCGGCCGAGCTCAAGCGTGCGCTGTTGTTCGGGCTGAACCTGCTGCAAGAACGCATCGGCAGGCTTGACCGTGATGCCCAGACCGACCCGCTGACCGGCCTGGGCAACCGCCGCAGCCTGGAACTTAGCCTGTCGTTGCTGGAAGCCGAAGGGCGGGCATTTGCGGCCATCGCGCTGGACATCGACCATTTCAAGCGGGTCAATGACAGCCATGGGCACGAGATCGGTGACCAATTGCTGCGCCAGCTGGCCGAGCTGATGCGCCGGTGTTGCCGCGAAGGGGACCTGCTGTGCCGCACCGGCGGCGAAGAGTTTCTGATGATGCTGCCGGGGGCCAGCCTGGAGGTGGCCGCTGTGGTGGCTGAGCGGTTGCGGGTTACCGTGCAGGATACGCCGCTGGAACCTGTGGGGGCGGTGACCATTTCGCTGGGGGTGGCGCGCTGGGGTGGCGAGGCAGGCGGAGAGCCTGTGGAAACACTGAGCGAGGCTGACCGGGCGCTTTACCGGGCCAAACAGGAGGGGCGCAATCGGGTGGTCATCGCCTGACCTGTGAGGCGGCAAAGATGAAACATGCAGTTGTAACAATGTCTGTCATAAAAATGTCGTGTTCCCGTCATAGGATTGACCTCAACCTGACATTTTCACTTCATGGATGAGCGTCTCATGCGTCGTGTGGTTTTCAATCAGAAAGGGGGCGTCGGCAAATCCAGCATCGCCTGCAACCTTGCGGCTGCCAGTGCCGCGGAAGGCTACCGGACATTGCTGGTCGACCTCGACCCACAAGCCAATGCCACCTACTACCTGACCGGCCTGGTGAACGACGACATTCCAGCCGGCATCGCCGACTTCTTCCGCCAGACCTTGTCACCGGTCACGGCCGCCGGCAAGAAGCACCGCGTGGCAATCACCGACACCCGCTACAGCAACCTGCACCTGGTCACCGCCAGCCCCGACCTCAGCGACCTGCAAAGCAAGCTGGAGAGCAAGTTCAAGATCAACAAGCTGCGCAAGCTGTTGGTGGAACTGGGCGAGGACTACGAACGGATCTATATCGACACCCCGCCAGCGCTGAATTTTTACACCTTCAGTGCGCTGGTGGCGGCCGAGCGTCTGCTTATCCCGTTCGATTGCGACAGTTTCTCGCGCCAGGCCCTGCACTGTGTCATGGCCGAGGTCGAGGAACTGCGCCAGGACCACAACCCGGCGTTGCAGGTAGAAGGCGTGGTCGTCAACCAGTTCGCCGGGCGTACTGCACTGCACCAGACCCTGGTCGACCAGTTGCGCGGCGAAGGCATGCCGGTGTTGCCGGTGTACCTGAGCAGTTCGATCAAGATGCGTGAATCGCACCAGGCGTCGGTGCCGTTGGTGCACCTGGCACCACGGCACAAACTGGCGATGGAGTTTGTCGATTTGCTGGATGTGCTGGAGCGGGCCGCCTGACAGACCTTGGGGGCTGCTTTGCAGCCCCAAAAACTCGCAGCAAAAGACCTACCCGACCATTCATCCGAATGGTAGATTCCTCGCCATGAAAACCACCCGACACATACGCACGCTGACGGCCTGGACGCTATACGCCAGCGTCCTGTTCAGCCTGCTGCTGTGCGGCCTGCACCATGGCCAGATGGGCGGGCTGCGCCTGGCCGGGCTGGAGGGCGGCTTCTGCTCGGTGAACAGCGAACACGGCGTGGCCATCGACCTGGACGGCGCCGGCGGTGACCAGCACATGGCCCAGCTGGACTGCCCGGTGTGTTCCTCGTTCGGCCTGGCGGTACCGCTCAGCAGCGGCGGCTGGTCGTTCACCGCGACGCAAGCCGTGGCCACCTCGCCCATCGTCGTGCGCAGCTGGGCACAACCGCCGCCGCGCTACCAACGCCCCGCCCTCAATCCCCGCGCCTCCCCCGCCGTCTTCCCCGCAGCCATACCTCATTACGCCTGACATCAGCCGGGTGCGGGTGCGCCTGCGCGCGCGCTCGCCGTCAGCCATGACCTTTGCGTGGAAGACACACAAACATGCTTCGCAAGACCTCTCTGGTGCTCCTCATGGGCACCTGCAGCTTCGCCTGCGCCGAAATCGCCCCCGTTGAACTGGGCGCCACCACCATCGACGGCGAACGCGATGCCGCCAGCGGTGTGCAACTGGACGAACCGATCCGCACCGGCTCGCGCCTGGGCCTCACCGCACGGGAAACACCCGCCTCGGTCAGCGTCTCGGACCGCCGCCTGATCGAAGAACGCGGCGCCAAGGACAGCCAGGACGTGATCAACGCCATGACCGGCGTGAACGCCTCGGCCAACCCAGGCTTTGGCGGCTTCGTGGCCTACCGTGGCTTTACCCAGAACCAGGTCACCCAGTTGTACAACGGCATCAACCTGGGCTACAGCAGCGCCACCCGGCCAGTGGACGCCTGGGTACTCGACCGCGTCGAGCTGATTGGCGGGCCGTCTTCATTCCTGCATGGTGCCGGTGCCGTGGGCGGTTCGATCAACTACATCACCAAACTCGCCAGCCGCGACCAGCAGACCATTGACGGGCGTATCCGCTATGGCAGTTTCGACGACAGCGAGGTGGCGTTCGGAATCAACCAGGCGCTGGCCAGCAACCCCGCTGACGCCCGCCATTTCATGCGCCTGGACTTCAGCCGCGGCCAGGGCAACGGTTACGTCGACCGCAACGAACGGCACACCGACAGCCTGGCCTTTTCGCTGCTCAGCGACCTGGCCCCCAACCTCACCCACACCCTGGCGCTGGAGTACCAGGAAGACCGCGAAGACAGCCCCTACTGGGGTTCGCCGATCCTGCCGGGGCGCAGCACGATGAAGATCGACAACAGCCGCCGCTTCGAAAACTACAACGTCGCTGACGGCCGCTATGAGCAGCGCGTACGCTGGCTGCGCTCGATCCTCGACTACCAGGTCAGCGACAGCACCAGCGTGCAAAACACGCTGTACCACTACAACGCCCAACGCGACTACCGCAACCTTGAACGCTATGCCTACACCCCCACCGGCCAGGTGCGACGCAGCAGCCCTTACCTGCAGCGCCACGACCAGAACCTGCTGGGCGACCGCATCGAGCTGCGTCACGACAACCAGCTGTTCGGCCTGGCCAGCCAGTGGTCATTGGGGCTTGAATACTCACGCATGCGCCAGACTCTCTACCCCACTTCCGGCAGCTGGAGCGACGTGGTCGATGCCGAGCACTTCAACCCTGGCAGTTTCGATGACATCCCCGGGGTGAATGCCGGCCTGACCAAACAACGTCGCCACGAGGTGACCAACCGTGCGGTGTTTGCCGAAAACCGCCTGCAACTCACCGAGCGCCTGGCCCTGCTGACCGCCTTGCGCTACGACTACCTGGACATGGAAGTCGCCAACTACGGCGCCGTGACGCCCACCTCGCCGGCCTAGTTCGAACGGCGCTGGGAGCCGCTGTCCGGGCGTATCGGCCTGACCTATGCACTGACGCCTTCGGCCAGCCTGTATGCGCAATACAGCACCTCGGCCGACCTGCCCGCCGGCTCGCTGGCAGCCGCGACTTACTCCAATGTGGGGTTGTTCGACCTGTCCAAGGGCGAGCAATGGGAAGTGGGCAGCAAGTTCGACTTCCTCGACGGGCGCGGTGCGGCCACCCTGGCGCTGTATCAGATCGTGCGCAAGGACTTTGCCGTGCGCGACTCGAACGACGCCAACCTCACGGTCCAGGCCGGGCAGCAGACTTCACGCGGGGTGGAGCTGTCCGGGCGCCTGCAGGTAACGCCAAAACTGCTGGCCGAAGCCAACTACGCCTACGTCGATGCGCAGTACGACGAATTCAACGAGGCCGTCAACGGGGTATCGGTCTCGCGTAAGGGCAATGCACCAACCAACGTACCGGCCAATGTCGCCAACCTGTGGCTGACCTACAGCCTGTCGTCGGCGTGGTCGGTGGGCGCGGACGGGCGCTACGTGGGTTCGGTGTATGCCGACAACGCCAACAGCCTCAAGGCCCCGGCCTACACGCTGTTCGGCGCGTTTGCCCGCTACCGGCTGGACGAGCACACCACGCTGACCGGGCGGGTGCGTAATCTGACCGACGAGGTGTATGCCAAGCAGGCCTACAACAGCCAGTACTACATGGGGCCGCCGCGCACCTTCGAGCTGGCGTTGGACATGCACTTCTGAGCCAATGGTCTGTCTTGCATGAACATCCCGGCCTGAATTGGCTCTTGTGTGCGGCCTTGCGAACCACTCGCGGTTGATTCAGGTATCCCGAGGTCGCCCTCGACAAAGCACGCTCCAGCGCCCGGCGATCTACTGGCAAGCACAACAATGAGGGCGCGGCCCGACCGCGCCACGTTCATCATGCCTGCCAATGGAACCGGAGAGCACTCGCATGTCCGCACCTCATGAGGTATCCCCCGCCACCCTGCGCAGGGTGATCGCCGCCTCAGCCATCGGCAATTTCGTCGAGTGGTTCGACTTCGCCGTCTATGGCTTTCTCGCCACCTTGATCGCCAGTCAGTTCTTTGCCAGCGAAGACGCCGGCGTGGCCTTGCTCAAGACCTTTGCAGTCTTTGCCGTGGCCTTTGCCCTGCGCCCGCTGGGCGGGATCGTGTTCGGCGCGCTGGGCGACCGCCTGGGGCGCAAGCGCATCCTGTCGCTGACCATTTTGCTGATGGCAGGCTCCACCACCCTGATCGGCCTGCTGCCGACCTACGCCAGCATCGGCTTGGCCGCCCCTGCGTTGCTGACCTTGGCGCGCTGCCTGCAGGGTTTTTCTGCCGGCGGCGAGTATGCCGGGGCCTGCGCGTACCTGATGGAGCATGCGCCCAACGACAAGCGCGCCTTCTATGGCAGCTTCGTGCCGGTCTCGACCTTTTCTGCCTTTGCCTGTGCAGCGGTCATTGCCTATGGCCTGGAGGCCAGCCTGTCGAGCGAGGCGATGAATGCCTGGGGCTGGCGCATTCCGTTCCTGATCGCCGCTCCGCTGGGGCTGGTCGGTTTGTACCTGCGCTGGCGCATGGAAGAAACCCCGGCGTTCCGTGAAGCCATCGCCCAGGGCAAAGCGCACGAGCATTCGCCGCTCAAGGAAACCCTGCGCAATCATGGCCGGGCCATTCGCAACCTGGGGGCGTTCATTTCGCTGACTGCGCTGTCGTTCTACATGTTCACCACCTACTTCGCCACCTACCTGCAACTGGTGGGCAACCTGACCCGCGCGCAATCGCTGCTGGTGACCACCGTGGCGCTGCTGTTCGCCGCCGTCGGCTGCCCGTTGGCCGGGGCGTTCTCGGACCGGGTGGGGCGACGCAAGACCATCGCTTTTACCTGCCTGTGGGTGATGCTGTGCGTGTTCCCGGCGTACTGGCTGGCCAGTTCGGGCTCGATGTCCGGCGCGCTGATCGGGGTGATCCTGCTGGCGCTAGGGGCGTTGTGCAGTGGTGTGGTTACCGCAGCGCTGCTGTCGGAAAGTTTCCCTACCCGCACCCGCTATACCGCTTCGGCAATTACCTACAACGTGGCCTACACCCTGTTTGGCGGTACGGCGCCGCTGGTGGCAACCTGGCTGATCGGGCAGACCGGCAGCAGCCTGGCACCGGCCTTTTACCTGGTGGTGATTGCGCTGGTGGCGTTGGTGGGGGGGTTGGCGTTGCCGGAGACTTCACGGATTTCGTTGCATGATGAAGTGGGAGCCGACCGCGTGCAGCCTGAAGCCCGTAGTACCGTTTGAGATATGTGGGGCTGCTTTGCAGCCCCAAATTTTCAGCCTTCCTGCACCTCTTCACGCCGATACGCCCACTGATACAACGCCGGCAACACCAGCAACGTCAAAGCAGTCGAAGACAGAATCCCGCCAATCACCACCGTCGCCAGCGGCCGCTGAACCTCCGCCCCGGTCCCGGTCGCCAAGGCCATCGGAATGAACCCCAGCGACGCCACCAGCGCGGTCATCAAGACTGGCCGCAAGCGCGTCAGCGCGCCCTCTTCCACGGCCGCCCGCAGGGTACGCCCTTCTTCGCGCAACCCACGGATAAAGGCAATCATCACCAGCCCGTTGAGCACCGCCACGCCTGACAGCGCAATGAACCCCACACCCGCCGAGATGGACAGCGGAATGTCCCGCAACCACAGCGCCAGCACCCCGCCGGTCAAGGCAAACGGGATGCCGGTGAACACCAGCAGGCCATCCCTGAGGTTGTTGAACATCATCAGCAACAGCGCCATGACCAGCAGCAATGCCACCGGCACCACCACCTGCAAGCGCTCGGCCGCCGACTGCAGCTGCTCGAACTGGCCACCCCAGCGCGTCCAGTAGCCCGGTGGGATCTGAACCTGGCCAATAAGTGTCTGTTCAGCCTCTTCGACAAACGAGCCCAGGTCGCGCTCACGCACGTTGGCACTGACCACCACCACGCGCTTGCCATCCTCGCGGCTGACCTGGTTCGGCCCCAGTTGCAGGTTCAGCGTGGCCACCTGCGACAGCGGAATAAACCCGATTTGCGCAGCGCCGGCTGTGGCACTGGCCGGCACCGGAATCAGCAGGCTGCCCAACCCGTCCACATCGGTGCGCAAGGTTTCGGGCAGGCGCACCACCATGTCGAAGCGGCGGTCACCTTCATACAGCGTGCCTGCCGTGCGCCCCCCTACGGCGATGGCGATGGCGTCCTGCACGTCACCCACGTTCAGGCCATGGCGGGCGGCCTTGTCACGGTCGATGTCGATGGTCAGCACGGGCAGGCCGGTGGTCTGCTCAACCTTCACCTCAGACGCACCCGGCACGCGCTGCAGGCTGCTGGCGATTTGCGCGGCGGTGCGGTTGAGCACGTCCATGTCGTCTCCGAACAGCTTTACCGCCACATCGCTGCGCACCCCGGAAATCAGCTCGTTAAAGCGCAACTGGATCGGCTGCGACAGCTCGTAGTTGCTGCCCGGTACGCTGGCCGCCGCACGTTGTACTTCGGCAATCAGCTCGTTACGCGGCTTGCCCGGGTCCACCCACTGCTCGCGTGGGCGCAACATCACGTAGGCGTCGGAAATGTTCGGGGGCATCGGGTCGGAGGCGATCTCGGCGGTGCCGGTGCGGGCAAACACCCGCTCCACTTCCGGCACCTGGGCGATGATCGCCTGCTCCAGGCGCTGTTGCATGTCCACCGACTGCGACAGGCTTGTACCCGGCACGCGAAGGGCCTGCAAGGCAAAGTCGCCCTCGCTGAGGCTGGGGATGAACTCGCTGCCCATGCGGCTGGCCATTACACCGGACAACAGCACCAGAGTGGCCGCTGCGGTAAACGCCAGCTTGCGCCGGCCCAGCACCCAGGCCAGCACCGGGGCATAACGCTGGCGCGCCGTGCGCATCACCAGGCCTTCTTCTTCCTTGACCTTGCCGGTGACGAACAGGGCGATGGCCGCCGGCACAAAGGTGACCGAGAGAATCATCGCACCCAGCAGGGCCATGACCACGGTAAAGGCCATGGGGTGGAACATCTTGCCCTCGACCCCGGTCAGGGCAAAGATCGGCAAATAAACCACCATGATGATCAATTGCCCGTAGATCAGCGGCCGGCGCGCTTCGCGGGCGGCGGCAAACACCTCATGGAAGCGCTCGCTGCGGGTCAGCATGCGGCCATGGCGTTGCTGGGCGTGGGCCAGGCGGCGGATGGCGTTTTCCACGATCACCACGGCGCCATCGACGATGATGCCGAAGTCCAGCGCGCCCAGGCTCATCAGGTTGGCGCTGACCTTGTTGCTGAACATGCCGGTGAAGGTGAACAGCATCGACAGTGGGATGACCATGGCAGTGATCAGCGCAGCGCGGATGTTGCCCAGGAACAGGAACAGCACGGCGATGACGAGAATGGCGCCTTCAACCAGGTTTTTCTTCACCGTGGCGATGGCTTTTTCCACCAGGTTGGTGCGGTCGTACACGATCACCGCCACCACGCCCTTGGGCAGGTTGCGGTTGATCTCGACCAGTTTGGCGGCAACTGCCTGTGACACTGTGCGGCTGTTTTCACCGATCAGCATGAACACCGTGCCCAACACTACTTCACGGCCGTTCTCGGTGGCCGCGCCCGAACGCAACTCTTCACCCAGGCCAACCTCGGCCACATGGCTGACGCGGATCGGCGTGCCGTCCACGCTGGATATGACGATATTGGCGATGTCTTCGGCCGAGGCCACCTGGCCCGGCGCCCGGATCAGCAACTGCTCGCCATTGCGTTCGATGTAACCGGCACCCACGTTGGCGTTGTTGCGCTCCAGCGCGCCGATCAGGTCGTTGAGGGTGAGCTTGTAGGCCGCCAGCCGCTTGGGCTCCGGTGCAATCAGGTACTGCTTGGCATGGCCGCCGATGCTGTTCACTTCGGCCACCCCCGGCACATTGCGCAGCTGCGGCTTGATGATCCAGTCCTGGATCACCCGCAGGTCGGTAGGTGTGTAGGGCGTGCCATCCTCCTTCAGGGCGCCCTGTTCGGCTTCCACGGTCCACAGGAAGATCTCGCCCAAGCCGGTGGAAATTGGCCCCATGCCCGCCTCAATACCCTCGGGCAACTGCTCGCGGGCCACTTGCAGACGCTCGTTGACCAGCTGGCGGGCGAAGAACAGGTCGGTGCCGTCATCGAAAATGACCGTGACCTGCGACAGGCCCGAGCGCGACAGCGAACGGGTCTGCTTCAGCCCTGGCAGGCCCGCCATGGCCGTCTCGATGGCAAAGGTAATGCGCTGCTCGGTTTCCAGCGGCGAGTAGCCGGGTGCGGCGGTGTTGATCTGCACCTGGACGTTGGTGATGTCCGGTACAGCGTCGATCGGCAGTTTCTGGTAGCTGTGGATACCCACCGCGGCCATCAGGACCACGGCCAGCATCACCACCAGGCGCTGCTCGATGGCGAATTGGATCAGGCGTTCGAACATGCAGGCGTCCCCGTGATCAGTGGCTGTGCTCGGCCGAGCCTTTGCCCAGTTCCGACTTGAGGACAAAGCTGCCGGCGGCGGCCACCTGGGTACCGGCGGCAAGACCGTCAATGATTTCTACCTGGCCAGCGTCGCGTCGGCCGGTTTTCACCGGGCGAGCCTCGAAACCTTCTTCAGTGCGGGCAAACACAACGGTTTGCTCTTCCCAAGTTTGCAGGGCATTTTCCGACACCACGACAGCAGCATTGAAGCGTTCGACGCTGACAGCCACATTGACGAACAACCCGGGGCGCCAGGCGCCGTTGGGGTTGGTCAGGGTGGCACGCACAGTGGCGGCACGGTTCTGCTCGCCAAGCAGGCTGCCAACGTAGTTGACCTTGCCCTCGACCTGGGCACCCAGGTCCGGTGCGCTGACCGTGACATTGCGGCCGGTCACCACCTTGTCCAGGTCACGCGGGGCCACGGCGAAGGTAGCCCACACCCGGCTCAGGTCAGACAACGTGAACGCATTGCTGGTCTCATCGACCACTTCGCCCACGGTCAGGTGCTTTTCCACCACCACCGCATCGAACGGGGCGCGCAGCTCATAGCGGTTGCCAGCGCCAGCCGGGCCCACGGCGGCGACCTTCTGCCGGGCGTTGGCCAAGGCGATCTCGGCCTCCTGCAACGCCTGGCGTGCCTGCAGGTAATCCTGTTCGGCGCTGATGCGTTCCTGCCACAGCTGCTGTTCGCGCTGGAAGGTCAGGCGCGCCAATTCCAGGCGGCGCTGGGCGGCCTGCTGCTCGCTGCGCAGGTCCGAAATCTGCTGGCTGGCGATCACCGCCAGTACCTGCCCGCGCTTGACCGCCTGGCCCAGCTCTGCCTGCACCGCCTCGACCACGCCGGGTACACGCGGCACCACGTGGGCCGTACGGTCTTCGTCGAAGCGGATTTCCCCCGGAAAACTGATAGCGGTACCCAGTGCCTGAGGGCCGGCGGTAACCAACTGCACACCGGCGGCCTCGATCTGGGCGATGGACAGGTGCAACTGGCCCTCTTCTTCGCCGTGGCCCTCCTCTTCGTGGCCTTCGCCGGCTTTCTCGGTGCCATGGCCGTGGTCGTCTTCGCCGTGGTCATCGTGCCGGGCTTCTGTTTTCGACGCCTGGCCGAGGTTGCCGGTCCAGGCCAGGCCGCCCAGCCCGAGCGCGGCCATAGCGGCAACCAGAAGGGCTATCTTGCGTGGGTTAGTCATTGTTGCTCCTGCTGTTCAAGGGGGTGCTCAGGCCATCGATGTCGCCATAGATCCGCTCGACCTGCGCCCGTGCATCGGTCGCCGAGGCCAGTGCTTCGAGGTACAGCCCGCGTGCCTCGATCAGCGTGCGCTGGGCGTCAAGCACATCGAGGAAGGCGAACTTGCCCATCTCGAAGCCACGGGTGGCGGTGTCCACGGCCTGCTGCGCAGCCGGCAGAATGGTGCGGTCGTAGGCGTCCACCTCCTGCATCGCCGTGTGCCACTGGCTGACAGCGCTACGGGTTTCACTGCGCAGGCGCAGCTCCACGGCGTTACGCAAGTCACGCGCCTGGTCGGCGCGGCGTGCGGCTGACATCACGTTGCCCTGGTTGCGGTCGAACAATGGCAAGGGCATCGACAGACCGACCACGTTGACGCGTTCGCGGTCCTCGCGGCTGTACTGGCTGCCGAGGCTGACGGTGAGGTTGGGAATGCGCTGGGCCTTTTCCGATCCCAAGGCGGCTTCACCACGCTCGACCTGGGCGGCGGCCAGGCGCCATTCGACCGTTTGCTCGATCCGGTCGAGCAAGGTGTCGGCCCTGGGCGCAACGCCAGGTGAAAGGTTGGCGGCCTGCAACCGGTCGAAACCTGCCAACGGGCTGCCGGTCAGGCGTGCCAAGGCCTGGTAGGCCACACCGCGCTGGGTTTGCGCGCGCCGCACTTCGGCCTGGGCCTGGGCCAGTTGCACCTGGGCACGGGTGGCCTCTACGGGTGATGACTGGCCAGCGGTGACGCGCCCCTGTACCACCCGCAACCCACGCTCGGTCAATGCCTGCGACTGCTGCGCCAGTTCCAGCGCGGTCTGCGCCCGCAAGGCGGCATGGAAGGCCTGCACCACATCAGCCCGCAGGCCATTGCGCTGGCGCTCCAGGTCGAGTTGGGCAATGGCCTGGCCGGCACCGGCCACCGCAATACGTGCGCCGCGCTTGCCGCCCAGTTCCAGCGGCTGGCTGAGGGTGACGGTGGTGGTGCTAGTGTCGCGGCGAGTGTCTTCGACCTCCCAGGACAACTCAGGGTTGGGGATCAACCCTGCCTGGCGCCGCTCGCCGTCGGCAATGCCGACTTCGCGGCCGGCGGCGGCCAGTTCCGGGTTCTGGGCAAAGGCGGCGGCAAGCGCCTGGGGCAGGCTCAGGCTCTGGCTGGCCTGGGCGCTGGTGGCGCTGGCCAGCAACAGGCAGAGCAAGGCGATCTTGCGGGGGATGGGCACGAACAAATCCTCGTCGACGCGTGTAGGCGAGGGACTGTAAAAAGCCGTGCTTATCGAGGCGGTGTCGGGAACATTACAATTTTGTAAGGTTTGGCTGCGTTCGATAATCGCCCACTTTCCCGGTGCGACGGTTTCGCCCAATTGACGGAACTAACCAGTCAGTACAAAACTACGCGCATCCAACAACAACAAAGCGACGCCCGTCATGAAGCCCCTCATTCTTGTGCTCAACGGCCCTAACCTGAACATGCTGGGCACCCGCGAGCCTGCCCAATATGGCCACGAAACCCTTGCGGATCTGGCGCAAAGCTGTGCCGATACTGCCCATGCCCACGGCCTGGAACTCGAATTCCGGCAAACCAACCACGAAGGCGAACTGATCGACTGGATTCACGCCGCCCGCAACCGCTGCGCCGGTATCGTGATAAACCCCGGCGCCTGGACCCACACCTCGGTGGCCATCCGCGACGCCCTGGTGGCCAGCGAACTGCCAGTCATCGAAGTGCACTTGTCCAACGTGCACAAGCGTGAGCCGTTCCGTCACCTGTCGTTCGTATCGTCCATCGCCGTCGGTGTCATCTGCGGCCTGGGCAGCCATGGCTACCGCATGGCCCTCAGCCACTTCGCCGAACTGTTCCAGGAGCGCACGGCATGAGCCAGCACGCCATCCTCGCCGGCCTGATCGGCCGTGGCATCCAGCTGTCGCGTACCCCTGCCCTGCACGAACACGAAGGTGATGCCCAGGCTTTACGCTACTTGTATCGGCTGATCGACGCCGACCAGTTGCAGCTGGACGACAGCGCCCTGCCCGGCCTGCTCGATGCCGCGCAGCACACCGGCTTCACCGGGCTCAACATCACCTACCCGTTCAAACAGGCGATTTTGCCGCTGCTCGACGAGCTGTCGGACGAAGCCCGGGGCATCGGCGCGGTGAATACCGTGGTGCTCAAGGACGGCAAACGGGTCGGCCACAACACTGACTGCCTGGGCTTTGCCGAAGGCTTGCGCCGTGGCCTGCCCGACGTGGCACGCCGCCAGGTGGTGCAGATGGGTGCCGGCGGCGCCGGTTCGGCGGTGGCCCATGCCCTGCTGGGTGAAGGGGTCGAGCGGCTGGTGCTGTTCGAAGTGGACGCGGCCCGTGCGCAGGCACTGGTGGACAACCTGAATGCCCATTTCGGCGCAGGGCGCGCCGTGGTTGGCAGCGACCTGGCCACGGCTTTGGCCGAGGCAGACGGACTGGTCAATACCACGCCGGTGGGCATGGCCAAACTGCCAGGCACGCCGCTGCCGATCGAGCTGCTGCATGCGCGCTTGTGGGTGGCTGAGATCATCTACTTCCCGCTGGAAACCGAACTGCTGCGCGCGGCCCGGGCGCTGGGATGCCGCACGCTGGATGGCAGCAACATGGCGGTGTTCCAGGCGGTGAAGGCGTTCGAGCTGTTCAGCGGGCGCCAGGCGGATGCGGCACGGATGCAAGCGCACTTTGCCAGTTTTTCCTGACTGATCGGTGTTGGCTGCTTCGCGGGCTTGCCCGCTCCCACAGGTATTGCGCAAAATTCACTGATTGCGCATGTCCTGTGGGAGCGGGCAAGCTCGCGAAGAGGCCGGCACAGGGCCAGTCACCCTTTCTCATCCAGCAAAGCCTGTATCACCCGTTCCTGCCCGCCATAATCCCCTTCGCCAAAGTGCACATGGCGCACCTGCCCCTTGCGGTCGACAAAGTAATGCGCCGGCCAGAACTGGTTGCCCCAGGCATTCCACACGTCGTAATCGTTGTCCACCGCCACCGGATAACCGATCCCCAGCCCGGCCACCTTGTCCCGCAAAGTGCCTACATCATGCTCGTAGTCGTACTCCGGCGTATGCACGCCCACCACCACCAGCCCCTGGTCGGCATAGCGCCGCGCCCAGTCGTTCACATGCGGCAGGCTGCGCTGGCAGTTGATGCAGTCCCAGGTCCAGAAGTCCACCAGCACCACCTTGCCCTTGAGCGCCGGCCCATCCAGCGGTGTCGAGTTGATCCACTGGCTGGCCCCCGACAGCGACGGCATCGCACCGTAGCTGTCGCGGGCCATCAGGTGCCCGGCCAGACCAAGTCCCGTCAGTGCCAGGGCAATACCCCCCACCTTCAGCATCAGGCGGCGATCAATTCTCATGGCAACCGCCGGTGGCGTAGGTGCGGTACTGCACGCTTTGCTGCTGGCCCTTGGAGTCGAGGTAGTCCATGCGGGTGTTCACCAGGCCGCAGGCGTTGCTCTGGTCATCCTGCACCGAGAGCACTTTCCTCACATCCAGGTGGTCGCCGTAGCGGTACTGCATGGCACCGGCATCGCCCATGGGGGCGGTGGCGGCCTGGGCGGCGATAGCGCCGAAGCTGAGCACGGCGAACAGGCTGGCGCTGGCGAAGGTCTTGACGTTCATGGCATCTCTCCTGAGTAACACTTGGGTATGGGAAGTTGTGCTTCCCGGTCGAGAGCCATTTCACGCCTGCCAGGTATCCCGTATGTGTCGTCCGAGGCTGTGATGTGCTTCCTGCTGTATCTGTACAAGTGCCAGATACACTGCAATACAAAACCCGGCAGGCAAGCGCGAACGCGCTCGGTACACTGCGCCCACCCCCCTTTACACAGGAACGCTGCGCATGGAACACGTCGATCACATCCTGATCGTCGACGACGACCGCGAGATTCGCGAACTGGTCGGCAACTACCTGAAGAAGAACGGCCTGCGCACCAGCATCGTCGCCGACGGCCGGCAGATGCGCGCCTTTCTGGAAGCCAACAGCGTCGACCTGATTGTGCTCGACATCATGATGCCCGGTGACGACGGCCTGCTGCTGTGCCGCGAGTTGCGCGCCGGCAAGCACCGCAACACCCCGGTGTTGATGCTCACCGCACGCAACGACGAAACCGACCGCATCATCGGCCTGGAAATGGGCGCCGACGACTACCTGACCAAACCGTTCTCCGCCCGCGAGCTGCTCGCCCGCATCAACGCCGTGCTGCGCCGCACGCGCATGCTGCCGCCCAACCTGACCATCAGCGAAAGCAGCCGCCTGCTGGGTTTCGGCCAGTGGCGCCTGGACACCACCGCGCGCCACCTGCTCGACAGCGAAGGCACCCTGGTGGCCCTTAGCGGCGCCGAGTACCGCCTGCTGAGGGTGTTCCTCGACCACCCTCAGCGGGTACTCAGCCGCGAACAGTTGCTCAACCTGACCCAAGGCCGCGAGGCCGACATTTTCGACCGCTCCATCGACCTGCTGGTCAGCCGCCTGCGCCAACGCCTGGGCGACGACGCCCGCGAGCCCAGTTGCATCAAGACCGTGCGCAGCGAGGGCTATGTGTTCTCGTTGCCCGTGCAACTGCTCGAGTCGCCATCATGAAGTGGCCACGCACCCTGGCATCACGCCTGGCGCTGATCTTCTTCACCGGCCTGGTGCTGGCGTACGGCCTTTCGTTCGGCTTGCAGGCCTACGAGCGCTACATCAGCAGCCGCTCGATGATGCTCACCAACCTGGAACAGGATGTGGCCACGTCGGTCGCCATCCTCGACCGCCTGCCCGCAGCCGAACGTGCCGCCTGGCTGCCACGCCTGGAGCGGCGTACCTACCGCTACCGCCTGGACCACGGCCTGACAGGCGAGGCGATGCCTAGCAGCGACCCGCCCATGGCCGCCGAGTCGATCGTGAAGGCCATTGGCAGCGACTACCGCCTGACCTTTCAGGAAATACCTGGGCCGAACGCGCACTTCCAGGCGCACCTGAGCCTGGCCGACGGTGCGCCGCTGACCATCGACGTGA
Source organism: Pseudomonas sp. NBRC 111133 (assembly GCF_001320605.1). NCBI lineage: Bacteria > Pseudomonadati > Pseudomonadota > Gammaproteobacteria > Pseudomonadales > Pseudomonadaceae > Pseudomonas > Pseudomonas sp. NBRC 111133. Next base: position 38,020 of record NZ_BCBJ01000042.1, read on the forward strand.
CCCCGTCGCCGGTCCCGGTGGCCCGCTGGCTGCCCGTGGTATTGCTGATTCAGCTGGCCGTGCTGCTGCTGTGCACCTGGCTGGCAGTGCGCCTGGCCATCGGCCCCCTCACCCGCCTGGCCCACGCCGTGGACAACCTCGACCCGGACAAACCCGGTGTGCAACTGGATGAAAGCGGCCCGCGCGAGGTGAAGTACGCCGCCGTGGCCTTCAACGCCTTGCAGGCGCGCATCGCCGCCCACCTCAAGGAGCGTATGCAACTGCTGGCAGCCATTTCTCACGACCTGCAAACGCCGATCACACGCATGAAGCTGCACGTTGAAGTGATGGACGATGGGGTCGAGAAAGACAAGCTGTGGAGCGACCTGGGTGAAATGGAGCACCTGGTGCGCGAAGGCGTGGCCTATGCCCGCAGCATGGACACCAGCACCGAAGCACCCTGCCGGGTCAACCTCGATGCCTTTCTTGATAGCCTGGTGTTCGACTACCAGGACAGCGGTGCCCAGGTCGAGCGCCACGGCAGCACGGGCAGCCTGCTGGAAACCCGCCCGCATGCACTGCGCCGGGTGCTGGTGAACCTGGTGGACAACGCCCTCAAGTTTGCCGGCACCGCCGAACTGGAGGTGTGCCGCGAGGGCGGCACGACCGTAATCCGTGTGCTCGACAACGGGCCAGGGATTCCCGGCGGCGAACTGGACGAAGTGCTCAAGCCGTTCTACCGGGTAGAGGGTTCACGCAATCGCAGTACGGGGGGTACCGGGCTGGGGTTGGCCATTGCCCACCAGTTGATCCAGGCGATGGGCGGCCGGCTGACCTTGAGCAACCGAGAACGTGGCGGATTGTGCGCGCAGATCGAACTGAAATGACTGGCTTTGGTGGGGGCGGGTGTCGCCTGAGGCTTCGGTACAAACCGATACACAACCCCATCACCCCCGACACACTGCAGATACTCCACCCCCACACACTCCCAGCCACATAACCTGATTCTGGGAGCCACTTGATGAAAGCACTTACTTTGGCCACCTTCGACCGCTTCGGCACCTGGAGCGCCGACCTGCCACTGCGGCTGTTCCTGGCTTGGGAGTTTTTTGAATCCGGCCTTGAGAAGTTCAATGGCAACAACTGGTTCGCCGACCTGCAAGGCCGCTTTCCGCTCCCCTTCAACCAGCTGCCCGCCGAACTGAACTGGCAGCTGTCGATGTGGGCCGAGCTGGTGCTGCCGTTGCTGCTGTTGCTGGGTCTGGGGACGCGGCTGGCATCGCTGGGGCTGATGGTGGTGACCGTGGTGGCAATTGCTGCGGTGCATTGGCCGGCACACTGGTCGAACCTGGCCGAGCTGGCGCAGGGGTATGCCATTACTGACCAGGGCTTTGGCAACTTCAAGTTGCCGCTGATTTATCTGGTGGCGTTACTGCCACTGCTGCTCAAAGGGGCTGGGCGGTTGAGCCTGGATCATTGGCTGCGGGTGCGCTTCAACAGGTGATATCGCCGAGGCTGCTTTGCAGCCCATCGCCGGCAAGCCAGCTCCCACAAAGAGCACCTTGCACCGAGCCTGTGGGAGCTGGCTTGCCGGCGATGGGGCGCAAAGCGCCCCCAAGGCCCTCAAACTGTTCCGACAATGACACCCTGTTCGCGCAACCCCGCCAGCAATGCCAGCCCCTGCTGCGCATCCCCTCCCAACGCCTCCAGGCGCGCCCGTCCGGTACCCTGCTCCAGCGCCAGCAACCGATAGGCCATCGGCGCCAGGCGGGCAAAGCGCACCGTCAACGCAGCATCGCGATACACCAGCAGCAACGTCGGTGCCTCGGGCGCAACCGTTGGCTGATAATCCACCCCAATGCGCTCTACCGGCCACTGATAAGCCAGCACCCGCGCCACGCAGGACAACAACGGCACCCCGTCCAGCAAATCGCCTGCCGGGTCATGGGCCGGGTCCTCGGCATCGCTCAAATACAACTGCGCCTCGACCCACTCATAGTGCGCCAGCTCCAACTGCCAGGGCGCATCCAGCTCGACGCCTTGCAGATAATCGACAAACGCTTCGGCAATCTCGGTAAACAAGGGCGTCTGGCTACGGTAGTTGGCATAGAAAGCTCGCACGCGGGCATGCCAACGCTGTTCACCCAACGCCTGACGCATCACCGGGAAGCTGCCCGCCAGGAGGCCCTCGATAGCGCCATAGAACAACTCGCGGTAAACCTTCAGACGTCGCGCCTCCACGCCCGGCGGCGGTGCGTTGCGTTGCGGGTCGCGCACGTGACGGGCCAAGGTGTATTGCTGCTCGCGCAACATCTCATTCATCACGCTGCCCTCCCGACGCCAGTTGCACGCTGCGGATACGCGCCGTCTCGGCCAACAGTTCGGCCAGCGGGGGATAGTTGAAATCCCGTTCGAGCACGGTCGGCTGCACGCCAAAGCGCACACAAGCGAGGGTGTACAACGCCCACACATCTTCCTTTACCGGCGCCCCATGGGTGTCGACCTTCAGGTCCGGTGCTTCATCGTAATGGCCGGCTATGTGCATGCCGGTCACCCGGGCCTGGGGCAAGCCTTCAAGAAAGGCCCGGGCTTCGTAGCCGTGGTTGCAGGCATTGACGAAAACGTTGTTGACGTCCAGCAGCAAGTCGCAATCGGCTTCATCGAGTACCGCACGGATAAAATCAAGCTCGCTCATCGCCTGATAAGGCGCGGCGTAGTAGCTGATGTTTTCCACGGCAATACGCCGGCCCAATTGCTCCTGCGCCTGGCGTATGCGCGCAGCCACATGGTGCACGGCTTCGTCGGTGAACGGTATGGGCATCAGGTCGTACAGGTGCCCGTCGTCACTGCAATAGCTCAAGTGCTCACTGTACAGGCGTACCTGGTGGCGATCGAGAAAATGGCGGGTCTGATCGAGAAAATGCAGGTCGAGTGGCTCACTGCCGCCCAGCGACAACGACAGCCCGTGGCAAGTTATGGGAAAGCGCTCGGCCAACTGGGCCAGGCCCTTGCCGTAGGCGCCGCCAACCGCTATCCAGTTTTCCGGCGCGCATTCAAGAAAGTCCACTGCACCAGCGTCCATCGTTAGCAGTTCCGGCAACAGGCCACGGCGCAAGCCAAGCCCGGTGTTCAACGTCGCAGCACGCATAAACAGGTCTCCAACAGGCACAACGCCCCGCCTGACCAGCAGGAGGGGCGTTGCGTCACTTCAAAGGGTAAGGTCAGGATTTGCCAGCCAAATGGCTGAACAGCCCCTCGGGCATGGCCTTGCCATTGGCTTGATAGATCGCCTTCAGGTGGTCCGCCGCTTCTTGCTCGGAGATGAAGCCGTCATGGTTGCTGTCGATCTTGTCGAAGTCGCCGGCACGGTCCTTGGCCACCGCCAGAAACTCATCCCGCGAGACCTTGCCATCGTGGTTGCTGTCGGTTTTGGCGAACGAGGCATCGCCGCACTTGCCTTCGCCGCATTTGCCTTCAGCCCCGGCCTTGGCGCTGGCACCACACTTGCCCTCACCGCATTTGCCTTCGCTTTGGGTGGCCTTGGCGCTGCCGCCGCATTTGCCTTCGCCACACTTGCCCTCGCCGGCCACCTTGGCCGAAGCCAGTTGGTAACCTTGTGCCAGCGGTTCCACGGCAAACGCACTACTGGTCAATGCCATGCTGCCGATCAGGGCGGCGCCGAGCAGGCCGAGGGTGTTTTTTGCTTGAGTCATGATGCAGCTCCACTGTGGTTGGAAAGTGGAGCCATTAAGCCGTTGCGGTTTGTCGTGAATGTATCGCGCCAGGCGCGCTTTTGTATGGGAGCGGGTCTGCAGCGCGGTCAGATACAGTGGGATACACAACGCCCGGCAACGAGCCCCAAGCTACCTTGGGGCCAGGACGCGTGTTCAGTCTTCCAGCGGTTTGGGTGGGGCCGCCGGTTTGGCTGGCTTGGCCGGTTTGCTGTCCTTGGCCTTTGCGTCCGGCGCCGCGGCCACAGGTTCGGGTGCGGTCACCGCCTTTTCGCTGGCGGGCAATTCATCGACCGCCTTGAAAATCGCCTGCGGGTCGATAGGTTCACCGCTTTCGTCATCCTTGAGCATGTGCCGTTCGCCGTCCTTGCCCACCAGAATCACCTTGGTGCCCTTGCTCGCGCCCAGCTTGAGCTCGCGGATCAGGGCCATGGTGGTCTGCTGCTCGAGGTTTTTGTCCTCGCGCTTGCCCATCATGTTGGCGACGCTGTAGAGCACCAGGTTGCGCTCTTTGAAGGCGGCTTGGGTGGCCGGGTCTTCCAGTGCCTTGTTCAACCCGCGCAAGGTCGGGTCGGCAGTGCTCGGGGCAATCACCACCAATGGCCTGGCCTTGCCCAGCTCCTTGGCCAGGGGTGCATCACTGTCTGCGGCAAACAAGGGGCCGGCAACAGCTAGCAAGGTAGCGAGAGTCAGTGACCGGACGAGCATGCGTATCTCCTTATTGTCTCGATATACCAATGACTACAGATCACGGAGAAAAATCCGACAAGGAGCCTAAACCACTTCACTCAAGAACGGGCCGTGGAAAAGTAACTGTCGATTTCCAAGTGTTCTGAAGCCAAGGCGACAGAGCGGACACAAGCTCCTGTCACCTTGACTGAGCATAGCCCAAAGCCGCTTCGCACAGGGGCAGGCCACCCCTGCATTGAGCCGCCATCAGCGCACATGAACGCCTGGGTCTTCTGGCCCCACTTCCATGGCACGAATGGTCAACTCCAGCATCAGCCCCCTGCGTGCAGCACGTTGGGCGTCACGAATGGCATCTGCCTGCTCGAGCATCTCACCCTCAGGGAGCGCTTCATCGTCAAGGACCGTTTCAAGCTGCCGCCTGAACGGCCGGTCAACTTCGGCGAACCGGTCAGGATAAGTACGCTCCAGGTGCGCCTGCCAAAATTCACGGTCAACCATCGAGCGGGCGAGCTCATCCCGGGTTTCGGCATCCAGCACTGCCGCTTGCGCCGCCGCCAGGTCCGCCTGGAGAACCCCTGAAATAGCATGGAAGCTCATATCACCCACCTGCAGGGGCAAGTCGAGCGGTTCCCTCAGCCCAACCCTGAAGGCCAAACCGACCTCACTTCCCTCTTGCTCCCTGCCATGTTCGAGTGCCCATCGGGTAGCAAACCTGTCGACCGCATCCTGGCGCCATAAACATCTTCCCAGCCGAAGCAGGGCGCGTTCGTCCTTTCCTTGAGCGGCATGTTCAACTTGCCACACGAGCAGGTTCAGTTCGAGATTGCTCAAGCACCAGGTTGCACCATCCTGGCACCCCCATTCATCATTGGCCACGGACAACAGGTGCTCCCGCAATTCCGGCGTGATGGCCATCGCTTGCAACACCGCCATCACCCGATTACCCATCGCCCGCGCATTGACGCGAAAATCCTCGGACATCAACAGTTGCCTGAGGACGCGGAAAAACCGCTCGGACTCCGTCCCTGCATCCAGGGAATCCCAGGCTGCGAGCATCAAGCCGCGATGCTCCGGGGCCACCGCATCCCCCCATACTTCACGCGCGTGATCCAGCCGCAGCAGCGCTTGCTCCTCGTCGACGACAAGTTGCTCGCTCCTCAGCGAAGCCTGCAACCGCTCTGTCTGTGCTTCACCCAAGGGGTTGCCACTCAGGCGGATCCTTCGACGGCGCCATACGGGTAACTGGTAGTAATGCTCCGGCACCTGCCGGATCCGGTTTTCCCGCAAGTCAACAGCCACCAACTGATCGCGGTCGAAAATGCCTGGGGGAAGCTGGGTGATTTGTGTGTCGCGAAGGCTCAGCCAGCGCAGTTCGGCCAACCCGGCCAACGTGAACCCCCGCCGCAGTGGATTGTGGGACAGGTCGAGGGATTCCAGGCCAGTACAACAGGCCAGTGTGGCGGCTTGCTGCAGGTTCAGGCCAATGCGGTTGTTGGTAAGGCTCAGGTGCCGTAGCTGCGTGAACTGCAGCAACGGTTGCGGCAGCCGCGTCAGTAGGTTGCCACCCAAATCAAGGGTTCTGAGATTAGGGAAGGCCAACAAGAAACTGTCAGGTATTTCCATGAGGTCAAGGTGCAGCAACGACAGGCTGCTCACCCCTCTGAAGGTGACCTGCGCGGGCAGGCTGGGCAAACCGCCCGACCTGAAATTGCAATACATGACATGGAGGTTTTCTTGTGCGTCGATGTGCAGATCGCCCACCCCCACCGACCGTCTCCAGCAATTGAACAACGTCTGGCGCAAGGCATCGCGGTCCTCCCGAACATCGCTCTGTTCCTGTGCTACCCAGGTTTCCAGCGTGTTGCGAAGCACCGTGAATTCAGTGCTCAGGTCCCTCAGTAGCCCTCTGAGCTGACGCCCTGAACGTCTCGCGTCATCGACCAAGGTGTCAATCTGTTCGTCACTCAACCAAGGGAAGATATCGCGCAATTCCGCCCTAAAGCCATTACCTCTTGACGCGAAACCGCTCACGCCTGCCCCCCCCCAGCGGGTAGCCCAAACGCCCGTCGGCCAAGCGCATCGGCGCTCGAAAAGCCCGCGGGCTTACCACACCTAGCAGACGACTGATCTGGTCACGGTGTCTCACCGCCTCGCGCCCAAGCATCACCCGGAGGTTGTGCGAGAACGGGTCACCGACCCCCATCATTTCCCGCTGCGCCTCGGTATAAGCTGACGCGATGACTTCAAACAGCTCACCTGCCTCACCGATCGCCTCACCCTGATCATCGAGCAGCTGGAACACGCCGTTCCGGTGCACCAGGTCAAATGCTTGCCCGCCTTGACCGCACTGCGCCAGCATCGGCCCGCCCCGATAGCCCTCGTACAAGCGCCAGCGCACACCTTGCTCGCCCCCAGGCAGCTCCTGCAACAGGCCCAAGGCCACCCGTGCCAGGTCCGCATTCTGCGGCGTGTCGAGGTACAAGGCTTCCAGAACCCGCGTTTGGCGGATACCCGACAGGCTGGCCCTGGCCGCTTCGGCCAGGTCGAGTGCGACCCTGCCGCTGGTCAACAAGCGCCTGCGATCAACGCCGCTGGCGGCCGTTACCAACGCTTGCGCGGTGCGTGTATGCAGCCCGGGGAAGACCCGGCGCAGCGCTGCGCTCCCAGGGCTGTCGGTGGGTTGCAACGCATCGTACAGGTACTGCAGCAATGGCCGGCGTTGTGTCCACGCCAGCTCAGCCAGTGCCTGATCTGGCAGGCCATTGGCACCTGGCAACCGCCGAGCGTGATCAAGCACGGTCGTATCTTCTACCGGCTCGCCGCTGCGCAAGCGGCCAATCATGCCGCGAATGCGCTGATCGAGCCCGACCCGCTGTACGCTGTCGAGCATACCTGGGCTGGGCGCCTGGGCATGAACATGCAAGCCTCGCACGTCATCGCCATCGAGCGCATGGAATAGCAGGACCTGATCGATCTGTTCGTCATCCAGCCTGTTGAAGGGTTCGCCCAGGCGACGAAACATGCGATAGCTATCCCGCCACAGGGCCGGTTGTTCATTCCATAACCGCCAGGCGCCAGCGCCATTGTGACGCAGCCTGGGACCATGGCCGGCAACGGGGCACAGTTGCCACTGGCCGTCCCCGGCCGATTCGGTCACACGATAATGATGGCCGTCCATCTCGATCCAGGCCTGCCCGCCCAGACGTCGGATGCCCATGGCGTCGCGGCTTGCGCCGGCATCGGGGGCCTGCCCTTGAAACGGGGTCAGATCCTGTTGCCAGAGTTTGACGGTGCCGTCTTCCAGCCGAGCCGGAACCATGGCATCGACCCGCACGGAGCGCGCCCAAAGCCGTCGGGCCACACCAACCCCCGCCACCGTGGTCGCAAGCACGGCAAGGTCGGTGGCAACATGGGTCAAATGGTCGAGCGCCTCTCGGCGATCCCCCTCATGCCAGGCTTCAAAACCATGGTACACCTCACCCAGCAGCTCCCACGCTGTCACGGCAAGCAGCGCCAGGCCAAGGCCCGGTACAAAGAAACTGGCCAGGTTAAGCAACGCCCATCCCTCGGCGGCCAGGCGCTGGTCATGCTGGCGCTGCACCTCACGGTCCAGCCTGGCCACAGGCACCGCGATCATCGCCGCATCCTCCTTGATCTGGCGAATACGCGCCTGTGCCAAACCATTGAACAACGGTTGCGAATAACCCTGCAAATACGGCTCGAGATCGCGGAACGCCCAGTCCGCCAGGTCATCGAACAGCGCCGAAACCTGGGCAAAGAAAGCCTGGCTGTCACGTCGCAGCACGAAGCGGCTGAAAAAACGCTGGTAGGCTTTGTCTCGCAGGCGACGACCCAACTCGCGGTTCAACTTGTCGACGTTCGCGAATGCGCGCCAAGGCGACACAGGGTCGCCTGGCACGTAGAGCAACACACGGCGGGTGGTGTTGAAAAGGACACCCTGGTCAATCACCTCGAACACGATCACCTGCTCAATCCGGCAACCCAGCAACTTCAGTTGCCTGGCCTGCACAAGGTCACCCGCCAGGCGCAGCAGCTTGCCATCCTCGCACATAGCCACCACCCACTTGAGCTCGCTGTCATCCAGCGTCGCTTCCTGCCTGGCTTTGTAGGCGTCTACCAGCATGGCGTGGCGACTGGCATCTACAAGGCAGGACTCCACGCGCCCTGCATCACCTGCGGGCTTTAGAGTGGAATCCAGATGACGTTGATAACCCTCACCCAAATCCAGCTCACGGCAAAGCGCAGCAAGCTCGATGCATGTGGGCGGTGCAAGCCTGCCCTGGCGCGGAACCAGCAGCCGATTACCGCGCGGCTATCCACCGGCCTGGGCCTGCTCGGCAGTGAAGTTGCGCAGTGCCACCTCAAGCAGCGGCTTTTCTTCATAGACCACCTCGGTGAGGTGCGCGCCTACCGGCTGGCTGTTGATGACAGGCTCGCGACGGCCCTCCAGAAACTTCAGCGTGCGCGCGTTGCCGCCAAGCCCGAAACGCGCGTCAAGGGCCTTCTCCAGGCCCGCCGCAACAAAGCTGTCGATACCTTCGATACTCCGCAGCAGCGCATTGACTTGCTCACGGCTGCGAAGGCTGTTCGCCAATGCCTTGCCGACCTCAGACAGTTGCCCTGGGGGTGTCTGACGCAACCAGAGCGGCAGGCGCTGGCTGATGATGCTGTCCTGGAACGCATCGATGGCTGCCTGTGCGCCTGAGGGCGGAGTAGTGTCCATTGCTCGAGGCCTCTTCACGAAAAGAGGCCAGACTAGGGAGCAGGCTCGGCACCGGGCACTAGATAGCTAACGCCTGCGCTCAGAACAGCTGTAACTGGCGGCCAGTCAGCGTGGCAAAATCATCGCCAACGAACGGCAAAATGGCATCTGCAACCGGCTGCAACTGCCGGCTGAGGTAGTGCTCGTAATCGATCGGCGATTGAAGGTTTTCCATCGGCTCGGGGCCGGCGGTAGTGATGACGTAACTGATCCAGCCGCCGCGCTGATACTGGCGAGGGCGACCGAGTCGGCTGTTGTATTCATCGGCCTGGCGCGCAGCCCGTACATGGGGTGGCACGTTGCGCTGGTAATCGGCCAGCGGCCGGCGCAGGCGCTTGCGGTACACCAGCAGGTTGTCGAGTTCGCCCGCCAGGGTCTGCTGCACGTAATGGCGCACGTAGTCGCGATACGGCTGGCCACGAAAGATCCGCCCGTACAGCTCCTGCTGAAACTGCTGCGCCAGTGGTGACCAGTCGGTGCGCACCGACTCCAGCCCCTTGTAAACCACATCCTCGCTACCGTTTGGGCGTTGTACCAGCCCGGCATAACGCTTCTTGCTACCCTCGTCGGTCCCACGGATGGTCGGCATCAGAAAACGCCGGTAATGCACTTCGAACTGCAATTCCAGTGCGCTTTCCAGGTTCATCTGCTGGCGCAGGTGCTCGCGCCACCACTGATTGACGTGGGCGACCAGTTCTCGGCCGATCTGTGCCGCAGCCGCTTCACCATGGGCGCCCTTGAGCCAGACGAATGTGGAGTCGGTATCGCCATAGATGACCTCGTAGCCCTTGGCCTCGATCAACGCCCGGGTCTGGCGCATGATCTGGTGACCGCGCATGGTGATCGACGAGGCCAGGCGCGGGTCGAAAAAACGGCAACCGCTAGAGCCCAACACACCGTAAAAGGCATTCATGATGATCTTCAGCGCCTGGGACAGCGGTGCGTTGCCTTCACGCTTGGCCGCCTCCCGCCCTTGCCAGACGCGCTCGACGATAGCCGGCAAGCAATGCTGGCTGCGTGAGAAACGCCCACCCCGGAAGCCTTCTACCGAGTGCTCATCGTCGGGCAAGCGCAGGCCCTCGACCAGCCCTACCGGGTCGATCAGGAAGGTCCGGATGATCGACGGGTAGAGGCTCTTGTAGTCCAGCACCAGCACCGAGTCGTAAAGGCCTGGGCGCGAATCCATCACGAAACCGCCGGGGCTGGCTTCGTCAGGGCGGCTGCCCAGGCTGGGGGCGACGAAGCCCAGGCGGTGCATCTGCGGGATATACAGGTGGCAGAAGGCGGCCACCGAACCCCCACTGCGGTCTACCGCCAACCCGGTGACAGAGGCGCGCTCCAGCAGGAACTCGAGCAGGCGGGTATGGGCGAAAATGCGCGTGACCAGCTCGCAATCCTTGAGGTTGTAGCGTGCCAGGGCGGGTTTGTCCTCGGCGAAACGGCGGTTGATTTCGTCCATGCGCTGGTACGGCGTGTCGATGGCCTTGCCTTCACCGAGCAGGGTTTGCGCGACATTTTCCAGGCTGAACGACGCAAAGCTCCAGGTTGCCGAGCGCAACGCTTCGATGCCGTCGATCAACAGCCGCCCCGGCGCGTCGGCGAAGACATGGCCGCCACTGGCGTGGCTGCGCAAGGTCATGGGGGCGCCGTTGCGGCCCAGTGTCAGCGTCACTTGCAGCAGCTTGGCGTGCTCGTGCAACAGGCGCAGGTCGAACTGGATCAGGTTCCAGCCGATGATTGCATCCGGGTCGTGCTCCGCCATCCACTGGTTGAGGCATACGAGCAACCCGGCACGGTCATCGCAATAGTGCAGGTCGAAGTCGAGGCCCTCAGGGTCGCCGTTGGCCGGACCGAGCATGTACACCTGACGCTGGCCGCAGCCTTCCAGGGCAATGCTGTACAGCTCGCCACGTTCACTGGTTTCGATATCCAGCGACACCAGACGCAGCGGTGGGCGATAGCCCGGCAGGGGCTTGAGCTGGGCATCGCAGATCACGCCCTGGTCATCGGGTTGCCCGGTGAACTGCACCGGCGCGGTGACGAAGCGCTCCATCAGGTAGCGCTCAGGCGGGCGGATATCCGCTTCGAATACATCGATGCCGGCATTGCGCATGCGCTGCTCCAGCTGCATCAATTGCCGGTGCTGCCGGCAGTACAACCCCAGCACCGGGCGCTGGTCGAAATCCCTCAATTGCAAGGGGCGTAGTTCGACCTCAGGCTCGTTGGCCAGCAACACGCGGGCATGCGCCTCATGTACCTGAGGGATAAACGCCACCGACACCTGCGGCGCCAGGCGAAGCTGTCGCGGCCCCTGGTCGGTTGCCAGCCAGAACTCCACGCAGGTGCCTTCGGGCGTGTCATGCCAATGCCGGGTCAGGACAAAGCCCTGCTGCAACTCCACTGCGTCGACCTCTGAATCGTTTGTTGTGTTGATTGCGGCGATTCTAACGCCGACGCACCGAGGGAGCGCATCTTCCGTAGGACATTTCTGAACATGAAGAAGATTGTTCCCGACCCACCTCGCCATTTCCTGAGCCATTCCCCGCTCTTCGCAGTCAAATCAGACATCAACCATCTCCACGCCCTCGCCCATGCCATCGATCTGGTGCTGACCAAGAATACCTTGCGCTGAGGTCTGTTCTTGCTGGGGTAAAGGCCCTGACGGAAATGGGGTTAGGGCCTGCAGGTGCCTGCCGCAATATTTTCAGGGCCTGTGAGA